>NZ_QPJF01000011.1:0-102203 GCF_003337665.1 Halanaerobium sp. ST460_2HS_T2 | reverse complement strand
TTGGTGGTGAAGAATAAGATGAAATATAAAAATCTGCTTATTTCTCGTTACTTTCTGATTTCAAAATATACCGGGATTATTATTATCTTTGCCGGAGCTGCTATTTTATCACCGCTTTTATTTTTACTAGCTTTTCCTGAAGAAAGCAGCCTGGCACCTCATTTTTTGCTGGCAGGAGGACTTTCTATTCTGGCAGGATTAGTCTTATTTATTTATGGGAGCAGACATCAGGAAGAAGATGTAGAATTATCCTTAAATGAAGGGAGTATAATTGTTATCTTTTCCTGGCTCGGAGCAATTATATTTTCGGCAATACCTTTTATAACTATTTTAGATATGAACTGGAGCCATTCTATTTTTGAAGTGGTAAGTGGCTGGACCACAACTGGTTTATCGCTTGTAGATGTGACTACTGCTCCTAAATTAATTCTGATCTGGCGCTCGATTATGCAGTTTTTCGGTGGAGCTGGCCTGGCAGTTATTGCTTTATCTTCACTACTGCCGGTTCATGGAATGGGTTTATATATGGCTGAGGCAAGAAGTGATAAATTATTACCTCATGTAAAACGCTCTACCATGTTGATCATGAAAATCTATACTTTCTATACTGTTGCAGGGATTATTCTCTATTATTTTGCAGGGATGCCCCTTTTTGATTCTATAAATCACTCTATGGCTGCAATTTCTACTGGAGGTTTTTCTACCCAGCCTGACAGCATTGGACATTACAACAGTTTATCTATTGAAGTGGTGACAATTGTTCTGATGCTGCTTGGTACAATAAACTTTGCAACCCATTACACACTGCTTAAGGGTAAGGTTAAAACATTCTTTAAAAACGCTGAGATACGATTAATGATCACTCTATTTATATTTTTAACTCCAATATTAATGTTTTTTTCATTAAACTCTTTATACCCTATGTTGAGCGAGAATTTTAGAATTACCTTTTTTCAGATCATTACAGCTTTATCAACAACCGGTTTTTCGACTATTTCTTTTGCCGGCTGGCCGATATTTGCTAACTTTATTATTATTTTAATTATGCTTGTTGGTGGTGGAACAGGTTCTACTGCTGGTGGTATTAAGCAGTATAGAATTTATTTGATTTTTAAATCAATCTACTGGGAAATTAAAGAACAGTTTTTACCTCGCAGAAGTGTCAGCAGCAATTATCTCTGGCGGGGAGAGAATAAGTTTTATGTAAAAGATCAGCATGTAAAAGATGTAGCTAACTATATATTACTATACTTGTTTACTTTTTTTGCAGGAGTAGCAGTCCATACAGCCTATGGATATTCTCTTTTAGATAGTATGTTTGAATTTGGATCAGCTCTTGGTACAGTTGGAATTTCAATTGGCTTACTTTCATCCGAAGCACCTCTGGGTATAATCTGGACCCAGACGATCGGAATGTTTTTAGGTAGGCTGGAATTCTTTATAATTCTTTATGCCGGGATAAAACTATTTAAAGATGGAGTTTATATTTCTAAGCATTAATGTAGTTTTATATAGGAATTTAGGGATTACAATATTTAGATTAAGTACGATTAAACGTAAGCAGTTGATAATAGAAAATCAAATAAAATTAGCATCTTAATTACCCCAGAGAGATTTCATTTGTTCAGTAACAATGGAGCTTTTCTGGGGCTTTTATTTTGTATAATATTTTCTTCAGGGGGACTTAATAATTAGATATTATTTCGAGTTTTATGTAATATAATAAATTTAGGCTCAAGTAGTAAGTTGAAATATCAGGGAGGTGTTGAAAATGAAAGATAAGAAAAAAGTAGCTAAGAAAAAACCTGAGAAGAAAGAAGAAAAAAAGGAAATAAAGAAGTAATTCCTTTAATAAGTCAAAACTAAACAATGTATATTTTTCCCTGTAGACTAATAGTTACAGGGTATTTTTTGTTGAACTATTTGATTGGTGAAGTTGATGAGTGTTAAAAACCTCCGCACATATCTATAAGTGCGGATAACTCTAACGGATTGAACAGTTTACATGTTTAGCTTAACTATAAATTATTATAATGTGAGGTGTAATCTAAATGAGTACACCTTGTTTAACATCGTAAAATTTAATATAGGTTTAGTCTTAACAACTATTAAGAGAATCACCTTATAGATTATTTTTTTGACTATAACCTAAAATTTTTAACTAATATGATATTTTTTATATCGATTTTGCTGAAAATGTTGATTTTTACTAATAATAGTTGTATAATTTAATCAGTGGAGGTGATCAAATGAAGGAGAGAATGCTGCGTCTGCAGCAGGTACAACTGAATAACTTTAAGAATGTTAGGCAGGGTCAAATTGATTTTAATAGTTATAAAAGCGAAGACTTTTTTTCTGAAGCATCAGATGTGCTGGGAATATACGGTCAGAACGGTTCTGGTAAAACTGCTTTTATTGAGGCTTTGTGGATACTGAAACTGGTCCTGCTTGGAGAATCTCTGCCTGGAGATATTAAAGATTATATATACCAGGGTGAGAAAGAAGCTGCTATTAATGCTGTTTTTTCTATGTCTTTGGGAGAGAATAAATATCAACTGTTTTATGAAATGGTAATTGAAAGAAGAGAGAATGCTAGTCCAGTAATTATCAAGGAAGATCTATCATATAAAAAGCTTGAAGAAGATGGCTGGACATATAAGAGAGGGATAATAACTCACAACCTTGATGAGAAGGAGCAGTTATTAAGTCCCCAGAAGAATTACAATTTACTCACTAAGAACAATAAAGATGCTAAAGTGGATCTTAAAGTGGCTAAGGAGCTTGCGAAGAAGGAACAAACATCTTTTATTTTTTCTAGTGAGATGGATCATATTTATAAGGGTAATAAAGCCTTTAACGAATTTGCTGAGATTATAATGGAGATTAAACAGTATGCTCGAATGAACCTGTTTGTGATCAGAAATTCTCGTTCAGGTATGATCAATGCCAATCTAATTATACCTTTTTGTTTTCAGCTTAGTGATTCAGAAAGAATAGAAGGTGGAGATCTGGCAATAGCTCTTTCTGAGCCGACAACAGTTCCTGAGCGGATCCTCTCTACTGTCAAAAATGTTATCGAGAACTTAAACATTGTCTTAAAAGAGATAATTCCAGAGCTAACAATTAAAATTAAAGAGTATGGAGAAGAATTGGATGAGAACGGTGATCCAGTAATAAAAATAGAGCTGCTGGCAGAAAGAGGAGAGATTAAGATTCCTCTTAGATATGAATCAGATGGTATTAAAAAGATTATATCTATCTTGAGTGCAATGATTGCTATGTACAATAAGCCGGGAATTTGTCTAGCTGTTGATGAGCTTGATGCCGGTATATTTGAATATCTTTTAGGTGAAATCCTTGAGATCATACAGGATAGAGCCAAGGGACAGCTGGTCTTTACTTCTCATAATCTAAGACCTCTGGAGAAACTGAATAAGGAGTCACTGATTTTTACAACTACTAATCCTCAGAATCGATATATTAGATTCACCAATGTTAAGGAAACCAATAATCTAAGAAGCTTCTATTATCGTGGAATTAAGTTAGGTGGACAGGATGAAGAGATTTATAAGAAAACTGATAAACATAGAATTGCTAGAGCTTTCAGGATAGATCAAATTCAATGACTCAATGACTGCTTTGATTTAATTAAGTTAGCCACTGTGGTATAATAAGCATAACTTGAAGCTGAAAATGAGGTGAGCTAAATGAAAAAATTTAACACTACCGGCGTCTGTATTCCAGAAAAACATTATATGGCTGATGTTAGTAAAAAAATTAGAGAAATTGAAAAGATGGTTGCAGAGGGTAAATATTTTACTATTAATAAACCGCGTCAATCTGGTAAAACAACTATACTTTATCTTTTAGAGAAAAATTTAATGAAAGATGATTATATTCCAATTTTAATTAGTTTTGAAGGAATTGGAGATGAAGTATTTAATAGCGAAAAAGCATTTATTAAAGCATTTATAAATTTAATGAAAAAAGATTTAAGTTTTAAGAATGAGCATAATAAACTAAATTTTGATCAGAGGAAAATAGATAATCTGGATAATTTTGCAGATTTAAATAATTATCTTTTTGAGTTTGTTGATAAAGCAGAAAGGAAAATTGTTTTAATGATTGATGAAGTTGATAAGAGCAGTAATAATCAGCTTTTTTTAAGTTTTCTGGGGCTATTAAGAGATAAATTTATTAAAGCTCAGGCTGAAAGAGATAAAACATTTTATAGTGTAATTTTATCAGGGGTACATGATGTAAAAAACCTTAAACTAAAATTACGAGATGATGAAGAACATAAGTACAATAGCCCCTGGAATATTGCCAGTGAGTTTAAGGTTGATTTTGAGCTGGAAGTCGATCAAATTGCTTCGATGTTAAAAGAGTACCAGGAAGACAGGGATATTGACCTGGATTCAGATTATTTTGCTGAGAAAATGCATTATTATACTTCAGGTCATCCGTTTTTGGTTAGCAAATTAGCAGAGATAATTGCTGAAGAAATACTGAGAGAAAATGAGTCCAGTTGGGAGCAAGAACATCTTGAGCAGGCAGTAAAAATCATTTTAGCAAAAGACCTTCCTAATTTTGATACATTAATTAAAAATATCGAAAATAATAATGATTTAGAAGATATGTGTGTAGATTTAATTGTAGATGGTAGAAAAATCACTTATAATCTTGATAATCCGACAATAGAAAAGGGAGAGCTATACGGTATTTTCAAAAATGATAACGGCAGCTTAAAAATTCATAACAGAATCTATGAGCAGCGAATATACAATTATTTGATATCCAAAATAGAAAACTCAATGGAAAGTGATGCTTTTGATTTCAAAGACAGCTTTATAGATAATGGTCAGCTGAATCTAAAAGCAGTACTGGAGCGTTTTCAGGTTTTCATTAAAGAACAATATAGTGATCGTGATAGAGATTTTTTAGAAAGAAATGGTCGCTTGATTTTTCTCGCTTTTTTAAAGCCAATCATCAATGGTAAAGGATTTGATTTCAAAGAAGTACAGATTTCTCAAGAAAAAAGACTTGATGTGGTAATTAGCTATCTTGAACAGAAATATATAGTGGAATTAAAAATCTGGCGGGGAGAAGAATATCACCAGCGAGGACTGGAGCAGCTTGCTGATTATTTGGAAAGCCAGAATATGGATCAGGGTTATCTCTTGAGTTTTAATTTTAACCTGAATAAAGAATATAAGAATGAAGAAATGGAAGTTAAAAATAAAAAAATCTTTGCTTACTGGGTATAAATATAGCTTTGTGATATAATAGAAATAGAAAGTAATAAGGGAAAGATTTCAAAATGAAATGGAAAGATATTAGAGATGAATATCCTGATAGTTGGATTCTACTAGAAGCAATAGAAGCTCATTCGGACCAGAAAAAAAGAGTTGTTGATAAAATAGCTGTTCTTGACAAATTTAATAATAGCGATGAAGCTATGAAAGCTTATAGGGAACTTCATAAGAAGAACCCTGAAAGAGAACTCTATGTTGCTCATACTAAGAACAAGAATCTTGAAATAGAAGAAAGAAATAGGAGGTCGATAATATGACAGGTCAAGAAATTATTGAATTTTTGCAGAGTAACAGAAACACATTAGATAGATTTGGAATTAAGAGTATTGCTTTATTTGGCTCATATGTTAGCGAACAGGCTACTAATAATAGTGATATCGATCTTCTTGTTGAATTTAAAGAAGGCGAGAAGACCTTTGATAATTATATGGATCTAAAATTTTATCTTGAAGATAATTTAAATAAAGATGTAGATCTTGTGATTAAAGATGCCTTAAAAGAAGAATTAAAGGAAGATATTTTAGGAAGTGCTAAATATGCGCAAGCCTGAAGTATATTTAAACGATATTTTACGTTCAATAAATAAAGTTCAGAACTATTCAGGTGATATTTCATTTGAAGAATTTAAAGAAAAAGAGATGGTTCAAGATGCTGTTCTAAGAAACCTTGAAATTATAGGGGAAGCTGTTAAAAATGTACCTGCTGATATTCGAGAGGATTATCCTGCAATAGAGTGGAGAAAAATTGCTGGCCTCAGAGATATATTAATTCATGACTATTTTGGAGTTGATTTAGAAATAGTTTGGAATATAATGGAAAATAAAATACCACAACTTAAAATAGTGATAGAAGATATATTAAGTCATATTTGATTATTCCAGGCATAATGTCTGGTTATTTTTTTACCTTATATAATAAAATGGTGCCCCCGGTAGGAGTCGAACCTACGCTCAAGGCTTCGGAGAGTTTTGTCGAAGTTCCTTATATTATCATCTTTTCTTATAATCCCTGTCATAACAGCAATCTAGTGTTGGGAATATCCCATATAGTTGTAAAATACTGTATATTTTACTGCGGTATTTAACGGTGGCTGAGGCTCACTGCGGTGAAATCACGGTGGAAAATAGAATAAAATTAGCATCTCAATAGGAGATGATTTACCTTCAGAGAAACTTCATTTTGTTCAGTCAATGATGAAGCTTTTCTGGGGGTTTATTTGTTAATAATATCTATTATTGGGCAATTATCACTATCTTTTGCTTTAATACAATCATCAGTTAGATCTACTAATATATTCTTTATTTGTTCTAAGTCTTTAATTTTATCTTCTATTAATGTTATTTTCTCTTTGGCCATAATTCTCACTTCATAACATGCAGATTTTGAATTTGCCTTTAAAGATAGTAATTCTGATATTTCTTTTAGGGAGAACCCTAATTTTTGAGCTGACTTAATAAATTTAAGGCGTTTCAGATCCTTTGCTGAGTACTGTCTGTACCCTGAGCTGTTTCTTGGGGGTTCAGGAATTAGTTTTTCCCGTTCATAATAACGAACTGTCTCAACATTTACTCCAGCTTTTTCAGCTAATTTACCAGTGGTCATTTTTTCGATTTTAATCACCCTTCTTTTTTACAACTCTTATATTCCAAAAAGATTATCATATTGACAAGAAAAATTCATTAAATCCTTGACTCTGTACCATACTACATGGTTTATAATGAAAGTATAGCATTTTAAGGGGAGGAAAGGCAAATGGAAGAGATATCATGTCCACAATGCGGAACAAAAGGAAAAAAAGTTAATGTAGTAACAGTAGAAAGTCTGGTTGAGGAAGAAGTTGAAAAGAATGGATCTTATCAAATATGTTTAAATTCTGATTGCGAAGTTGCCTATTTCAATAGTTCTGGAACGATTTACTACAGTAAAGAAGATTTAAAAGTAGCAGTGTGGTATAAAGATTTAGAAGATGATAAGGTTCCAATCTGTTATTGTTCTAATTTAACCAGAGGAGAAATAAAAGAAGCAGTTGATAAAGGTTATAAAACTACTGCTGAAATCAGAAAATATACCGGGAAATCAATTACAGGAAATTGTTTAACTGAAAATCCGACTGGTAAATGCTGTCATCGGGCGCTGGCTGATGAAATAGCAAGATATTCTAATTAAAATAATTTCTAAATTAATCAGAGTTTAAATATTAAATTTAATAAACTTAGTAAACTGAATAAGGGGGAGATTATTTATGAAAAATTACGATCTATTTGTTATTGGTTCAGGGATGGCGGGGATGAGTATTGCTCAGAAAGCAGCAGATAAAGGTCTGCAGGTAGCTATTACTGATGAACTACCTTATGGTGGAACTTGTGCTCTTCGTGGCTGTGATCCAAAAAAAGTATTAATTGGGCCAACTGAGGTTTACTACCATGCTTACCACCTTCTGGGTAAAGGAATTAACGATGTTCCCGAGATAAATTGGGAAGATGTGATGGAATTTAAGCAGAAATTTGTAGATGAAATGCCACCGAAGATCGAGGCCGGTTATGAGAACAAGGGAATTGCTATGTATCATGAAACAGCACGTTTCCTCTCTGAAGACACTCTTCAGGTCGGACAGGAAAAAATTAGAGCCGATAAAATAGCAATTGCCACTGGTGCTAAACCGAGAGAACTTGAATTTCCAGGAGCAGAGTATGCGCAGACCAGCACAGACTTTCTTAATATGAAGGAAATGCCGGATTCTCTACTTTTTATTGGAGGTGGTTATATCGCCTTTGAATTTGCTCATATAGCTGCCCGCTGTGGTGCTGAAGTTACAATTGTCCACCGCAGTCAGACTCCATTGAAAAACTTTGAACAGGATATTGTTGACCAGCTGGTTAAACCCACTGAAGAGCTAGGGATTAATCTCGTTCTGGAGGCAGAAGTCTGTGGGATTGAGAAATTAAACAATAGCTATCGGGTAAAAGGAGAGACCAGTGGAAAATTTGAATTTTTTGAAGCAGAAATGGTTATTAATTCAGCTGGAAGACCTCCAAAAATCTTTGATCTGGATTTAGAAAAGGCTAATATTTCTTATACTAAAAAAGGAATTGAAGTTAATGAGTACCTTCAGAGCACAACTAATTCTAGAGTTTATGCTGCAGGAGATGCTGCTGACTCTCCTGGACTACCACTGACCCCGGTCGGTGTTCTAGAAGGATATACAGCTGCCAGCAATATAATTAAAGCAGAGCAGAAAGTAGTTAAGTATCCCCCTATGCCAACAGTAGTTTTTACTTTACCAACAATGGCTTCGGTAGGTTTAACAGAAGCAGCAGCTCAAGCAGAAGGCTATAATTATCGTGTTAATTTTAAAGAAGCTAATAATTGGTTTAATGCACGCCGACTGCAGGTGCCGGAGTATGCTTTTAAAACTATTATAGATAAAGAGACTGAGACGGTTTTAGGAGCCCATTTAATTGGCCCAAATGCTGAAGAGATAATTAACCTGTTTGCAGTGTTTATAAAAACAGAGATGAGGGTGACAGAAATCAAGAAAATGATATTTTCTTATCCAACTTTTGCTTCCGACATTTCTTATATGCTGTAAAAGTTAGCAGTTTTAGGATCCGAGTTAAATAATATAGTACTATCAGGTAGATAGATACTTATGGCCTATATTATATCCAAAATCTACTTGACATAATTTGTCCTGAATGTAATTTGTATAAATTTAATTATAGTGATATACTCAAATTACAAAATATCAAAATGTTTGAATATATTTATAAATATGGACATTTTGATAGTGTGTAGTTATAAAAGGGGGTATAAAAGTGGATCATCAAAAAATGCTAGATGATTTTAAGAAACGATTTAAAATATCTTTAGTGATCACAGTACCAATTTTAGTGCTTTCACCTCTGATTCAGAACTTTTTTGGCTACAGTTTTGATTTTGCAGGCAGTAAATATGTGTTATTTGCACTTTCTACATTGATTTTCTTTTATGGTGGTTGGCCATTCTTAAGTGGAATGAAAGATGAGCTGAGTGATAAAAATCCGGGTATGATGACTTTGATTGCTCTTGCAATTTCTGTTGCCTATTTTTACAGTTCAGCTGTTGTCTTTGGTCTGGAAGGTAGATTTTTCTTCTGGGAGCTGGCAACTTTAATTGTAATTATGCTTTTAGGTCACTGGATTGAAATGCGCTCGGTTATGGGAGCCTCTAATG
Source organism: Halanaerobium sp. ST460_2HS_T2 (assembly GCF_003337665.1). Taxonomy (NCBI): domain Bacteria; kingdom Bacillati; phylum Bacillota; class Clostridia; order Halanaerobiales; family Halanaerobiaceae; genus Halanaerobium; species Halanaerobium sp. ST460_2HS_T2. The sequence goes on along the minus strand of NZ_QPJF01000011.1, from coordinate 92,676 downwards.
CTTTAGAAGAACTGGCTAAATTAATGCCGGATCAGGCTCATAAAATTGTAGATGGAGAAGTTACAGAAATTAAAATAAAAGAGTTAAAAAAAGGAGATCAGGTTTTAGTTAAACCGGGAGAAAAAGTCCCGGCTGATGGAGTAATCTACGAGGGAGATTCCTATATAGATGAGTCAATGTTAACCGGAGAATCAGAACCGGTTGCAAGAAAAGTTGATGATGAAGTAATAGGTGGTTCTGTTAATGGTGACAGTTCAATTAAAATTAAAATTGAAAAAGCAGGAGATGAGAGTTATCTGTCCCAGGTTATAGAGATGGTTAAGGAATCTCAAGCGGATAAATCAAAAACCCAGAATTTTGCCGATCGAGCAGCTTTCTGGCTGACATTAATTGCTATCAGTGCAGGTACAATTACTCTTTTTAGCTGGTACTTTATTAGCGGAGACTTAGCTTTTTCTATAGAGCGGATGGCAACAGTGATGGTTATTACCTGTCCCCATGCCTTAGGTCTTGCAATTCCACTGGTGGTAGCTGTTTCTACAACTCTATCTGCTAAAAATGGACTGCTGATTCGTGACCGTACTGCTTTTGAAAATGCCCGTAAAATAGATACAGTTTTATTTGATAAAACAGGTACCCTGACTGAAGGAGAATTTGGAGTTGAAGCAGTGGAAAGCTTTGTGGATGAATATAATAAGGAAGAGATTCTGCAGAAAGCAGCTTCTTTAGAACAGGAATCAGAACATCCAATTGCAACTGGAATAGTAAAGAAAGCAAAAGAAGATGAAGTTGAGCTGCTGAAAGTCGATGATTTTGAAATAATCAAAGGTAAGGGTGTTATCGGAAAAATTGAAGGCGGAGATTTTAAAGCTGTTTCTCCAGGTTATCTGAAAGAAAATAATATAGAGTTACCAGAGGATGCTTTAAAAGAAGGACCATTTACCGAAATCTTTATTTTAGAAGCCGGTAATTTAATTGGAATGGTTAGACTGGCCGATCAAATTAGAGAAAGCTCTTATGAGGCAGTACAAAAGCTTAAAGATAAAGGAATTAAAGTTAAGATGCTGACCGGAGATAATCAGAAAACTGCAGAATATGTGAGTAATGAACTTGGTCTGACTGATTACTTTGCTGAAATTCTACCTGATGAGAAGCAGAAAAAAGTAGAAGAGCTGCAGGCTGAAGGTGCCTTTGTCGCGATGACTGGTGATGGTGTTAATGATGCTCCAGCACTGGCTAAAGCTGATATTGGGATTGCCATCGGTTCAGGTACAGATGTAGCTGCCGAAACAGCAGATATAATTCTGGTTGAAAGTGATCCGCTTGATGTTCTTAAGCTGATCGAATTTGGCAGCTTAACTTATAAGAAGATGATTCAGAATTTATTCTGGGCTACAGGCTATAATGCCTTTGCCATTCCACTGGCAGCAGGTGTGCTGGCAGGAGTTGGAATCATGATTTCTCCAGCAGTTGGTGCAGTACTAATGTCGATGAGTACAGTAATTGTAGCAATCAATGCTAAGATGTTAAAGTTTTAAGATAATAAGCAAAGTAAAACAATGATTATGGTTTATAAAATTTAATAAAGTCATAAAGCAAAATTAAATAATAAATGATACTGAATAGTTTTTTTCTAGGGGGCTTTCTATTTCAAAGTAGAAAGCTCTTTTTTTTGACAAAATTAATCCTGAGTGTTATACTTTACTTATGGTACCCGATAGGGGTATAATGTATTTATAAAATCTAGTTGTGCTAAGATTAATAATGATGGTAACTCATAGTTTAAAGCTAAAATTCATAATCTCTTCACATTTAATTGTTATTATATAATTACGGGTTGAGGGTATAAAGCATTTAAAAAAGGAGTGAAAACTATGATGAGATTTGGTTTAGGAATGATGGGAGGAGGGTTTTCCTTGATTTTTTGGATAATAATCATTATTGCTGTAATATATTATTTTAACAATGGAAATATCAACAGTTCTGGTTCAGGGTATAACAGAAATAACTCTAATTATCAGGTAAATCAGGCTGAAGCAATTGCTAAAGAGCGTTATGCTAAAGGCGAAATAACTAAAAAAGAATTAGATGATATTAGAAATGATTTAAGATAGATCTTGAAACATTAAAATAACAAATTAGTAAAAAGTATGACTTTATTATAACTGATCTTTAATCTGGGAGGAGTTATTAAATGAAAATATTTAAAAGAATGAAGAAAGTATTTGAGGCAAAGATGAGTAAATTTGTGGATGAGGTTGAGGATCCAGAAGAACTCTTGGATATATCTCTGCAGGAGATGAAAGAACATTTACAACAGGTACAGAAGTCATTATTGGAGCTAACTACAATCAAAAAGGGTCTGGAAAAAGACTTAGATGATGTTAAAGATAAGGTAGAACTTGCCCAGGAGCAGGCGCAGACAGCTATGGATATAGAAAAAGAAGAACTGGCGCGTGCTGCTCTAGAGAAAAAGGCGGATTTAAATGATAAAAAAACTATTTTGAAAACTAAAATAGAGAAAATAGAGAATAAAATTGAAGTTATTAAATCCAATAAAAAAACATTAGCTGAACAAATTAAAAAGCTGGAAACAAAAAGAGAAGAGTTAACTTTTATAAATAAATCTGCCGATGCTCAGCTGGAAGTAAAAGAGATTATTACCGGGGCCAGCAGTGATATTACTGATTTAAATGAACAGATCAAAAGAGCTGAAGAAAAGATACAGAAGAAGGAAGCTAAGCTTTCTGCTATAGATGAGTTAGTCGCTGATGGTGAGTTAATAAATGATTTTAATTCAGAGGATGATATTGAAAAGTCTCTTAATCAAATAGAACGTGATTCAAAAATTGAAGAAGAACTTGCCAATCTAAGATCTAAAAAGATGGGAGATGCATAATAATGGGATGTGGTGGATTCCATGAACTTTTTCGGGTCTATGACAGCAGAAATACAGGATATAATGACAGGCGGCCGGATGACACTCAGGAAAAGATTTCCCTAATAAAAAGATTATATGCTGAAGGCAGGATTGGTAAAGACAGATATTATTCCCTTAAAGATAGGGCTTATGATGGAAATCTTTCCTTTGAGCAGTTGATGGATATTAAAGAATCGAGTCGTGATAACAGAGAAAATAGTTCACAGGATAGTGGACTAAAAGAAGATAAGCCAAAAGATAAAAACAAAAATGTCAATAAATATAAAGAAAAAATTAAAGAATTAAAAAGCAGTAAAGAAAAAGTTGATAGTATAAGATCAAAGATTGAGGAACGCCTGAGCGAATTATATCAGGAAAAAGAAAAAACAGAGTCAATGGCTGAATCCATGGTATCTTCCAGTGAGGAAGCTGCCAGAGAATATATAGGAAAAAAGATAGACCTTGAAGAAAATATTCAGGTATTGAAAAAGAGAGAAAAAGAATTAGAAAAACAGATTGATGAGATTGACAAAACAATGAAGATAATAGATACAAAAATGCTTGATTATGAAGCTGTAAAATTACAGGAAGAATTAGAAAATATTAAAAAAGATATTTAGGGAGGAATTTATTATGTTTAAAAATAAAATATTTATTGTCTTAATAGCATTATTGTTGGTGGCTGGTATTTACTCAGCCGTGGGAGCACATTCAGGTTCGTCTAATAATAACATGATGGGTAATGGTTATAATGGTCAGATGAATGGTTTCAATAATTATCCAGACAACAACCAGGGTAATTATGGCATGATGGGTCCTAATGGCATGATGGGAATGATGGGCAGAGGTATGGGTTATGGTGGAATGATGAGAGGTTATGGACAAGGAATTAATAGAAATATTGATTACAGTCTTTCAGCATTAGGAATGACAGAAGAAGAAGTTAAAGATTTAGCTGTTGAACTTGTTGATAGACAGTTTGGCTCAGATTATCAGATTAGTGATATTTTCATTTTTAACGATTCACCATATTATATTTCAGTTGTAGAAAAAGATAGTGATCAGGGAGTCTTCGAATTATTGTTTGATCCTTATAGAAAGGTGATTTACCCAGAATATGGACCAAATATGATGTGGAATACAGAAAATGGAATGTCTTATATGATGGGCTGGAGTGCACCAGTAGAAGAGAATATGATGCCACGTCAAGAAGTTCTGGAAAACGCAGAGAAATTTGCTCAGGCAAATGATTTTATGATAGAAGATGAAGGACATCAGTTCCCGGGTTATTATACATTCCATACAGCAGACACTAATGATAATACAACCGGTATGCTGAGTGTTAATTCTTATACAGGTCAGGTTTGGTATCATAACTGGCATGGAGATTTAGCTGAAGTTATTAGTGTCAAAGAACATCAAGAATAAAAAAACATTTAATAATTAAGGATAAATATAGAAAGGGGTTTTAATAAATGGGATATTGTTTTGGTTTGAATGGATATGGTTCTGGTTTATTAGGTAGTTATTGGTGGATAATGCCTTTATTATTCTGGGGCCTTATTATAACAGGTGTTGTGTTCTTTATAAGATCACAAAAAAACCGTAGTAGCCGAGAAGCTTTAAGTATTTTAGAGCACGAGTATGCTTTAGGAAATATTACAAGAGAAGAGTTTAAAACTCGCAAAAAAGACTTACAATGATCTTAAATGAATATTTGATACAGGTATTATCTGAAAAGACCTTTTCTAGTAATTGAGAAGGTCTTTTCTTTGATTTATTTGGGGGAGCTATTCTGTATTATAAAGAAAAGTGGATAAATAAAATATAAGTTAAAAAACTTGACTCAAATTTAAAATAATGCTAATATATACATACCCACTACATGTATAAGGTAATATATAAAAACTAAGTTGTTTACAATTTAAATTAATAGGTCAGGTTACATGTTTGTAAGGTTAAACAATACTACGTTACTAAAAAGAAGGGTGAAAAATGAAAAATTTAAAATTTACACAAATAATAACTTTTGGTTTTATTTTACTGGTTGTATTTATTTCTTCAATAAGCGTTTCTGCAAATTCGGATGACTGGATAAGAACCTCCAGTGCAGAAGGGGTGAGTTTAGAAATTAAATTTGCTAATTTCGGTGAAATGAATTCTGAAGAACTGTTGTTTGAAGTTTATTTGTCTACTCACAGTGGTAATTTATTAGATAATAATTTTGAAGAATTAATTACTGTTAGAAATGGTCAGGATTATTTAAATAACGAAAATATAAACTGGGAGTGGGAAAGGGAGTCCAGCCACCATCCAATTGGATTAATTAAAATCAAGAATACTACAATAGATGGACAGAAATTTTATTCTGATAAAACAGAGTATCTTGAACTAGAGATTAGTGGCATTCGAGAAGCGAGTCATAGATTTAGATGGAATATTAACCAGAACAAAAAATTGCTTGGTTATATTCCTAATGCAGCCAGTGGCACGGTTTCAGTTATAGATATTGGTGCTGAAAAGGTTATAAATACAATTAAGGTAGGAGAAGAGGCCTCTCACGGTATTGAAATTACTCCAGATGGAAGATTTTTATATACTGGGGATTTTCAAAATGGATTAATTAAGATATTTGATCTAAGTTCAAATAAATTGGTCAAGACATTAGAAGTTAAAAGTACAGCTCACGGCATAGATATGAGTCCAGATGGTAAATATATTCTTGTTGCTTCTGGTTCGGAGAGTGAAGTGGCAGTGATAGATACTGCTAAACAGGAAATAATTAAAGTGATTGAAGAAGGCATAGGTGACAGCCCCAGTCATATAGACTTTGATCCTGCAGGAAAATATGCTATCTTAACAAACCTGGAATCCGATGATGTTTCTGTTATTTCAATACCTAATTTTGAAGTAACAGTAAAAATTCCGGTGGGAGATGGTCCAAATGAAGGTAGAGTGGCTCCTGATGGTAGATATGCCTATACTGCAAACTGGGAATCAAACAGTGTTTCGGTAATTGACTTAAATAAATTTGTTGTTGTGGATGAAATAGAAGTTGGTGAAGGAACCCATGGTGTAATTGTTTCTCCTGACAGTAAAAAGATTTGGACTGCAAACAGAAAGACAAATAATGTTGCAATTATTGATGCAGAAACACGTCAGATTGAACGTTATATAGCTGCAGGTCAATATGCAAATCATCTGGAGTTTACTCCTGATGGAAAAAAAGTAGTGGTTACTAATGCCCGAGATAACGAGGCAATACTTATTGACACAGAAACATATGAGGTAATCAGTCGAATTCAGCTTGGAGAAGAACCACATGAGATTAGTTTTCTAATAAAATAAAAACTTAGTGAAAAAAGTTTATGAGGAGGTGATTATTATGAAGAAAATTATTAAGATAGATGGAATGAGCTGTGAACATTGTGAGAATCATGTAAAAAAAGAATTAGAAGATATTTGCGGTGTTACTTCAGCAGAAGTTAGTGCTGATGAGGGTACAGCAGTAGTGGAGTTAGCTCATGAAGTAGATGAAGTTAAGTTTGAAACTGCTGTAGATGAAGCTGGTTATGAGTTGATTGAAGTTAAATAATGGCTTTTATAATAAGATTTTAACCCAAACTGATTTATTTTCTAAAATTTTTTATATTAATTAATGAACAGCTTTTCTTTAATATAAGGGGAGCTGTTCATAATATTTTATACTTGATAGGTTTGATTATATATTATATTTGATAAGAAAGTTTCATAAATAATATTTAATATTCTAATAAGCAGGGGTGGATTAAATGAGTTATGATTATGGTCTTTGGGGGATGGTTGCTACAAATCTTCTTTTTGTAATAATATTTTTAATAAGCTTTGTTAAGCCTAAAAAGAAGTATGAGTGGAGATCAATGGGTATAACCAGTGGTTTTTTTGTAGCACTATTTGCTGAGATGTATGGTTTTCCATTAACAATATACTTTCTAAGCTCTGTATTAGGTTATAAAATACCGGTTTTAAATCCATATGAACATACAAATGGACATCTTTTTGCAATTTTGGGACTGGGTGAAGACAAAGCCTTACTTATTTGCCAGATTGGTGGTCTATTATTTGGCATAGGAATGATTATAATAGCATTAGGTTGGCGCAAAATATTTAAGGGTGAAGATGGTTTAGTAACTGATGGAATATATAAATACATTCGTCATCCTCAGTATTTAGGAATTTTCTTAATGATGATTGGTATGTTAGTCCAATGGCCGACAATCATTACTTTAATTATGTTTCCAATCCTAATTATGACATATCTAAAATTGTCTAAAAGAGAAGAAAAAATAATGATAGAAAAGTTTGGAGATGAATATTTAGTTTATATGGATTCTACACCAGCATTTATACCATCTTTTAAATAAAATTATTTTAAAGATCTAAAAGTTAAATAGAATTTTTGCTTAATTAAAAATCAAATGTTAAAGTAGAAAGGTGGATTATGATGCCGAAAAACAGGAATGGTCATAAGGGACATTTTTGGATGATGTTAATATGTTTTGCAGTTATGATTGGTGGTGTTTACTTTATTGGAAGAGGTGGAATAGGAAACTGGGGAATTTTATTCTTTTTATTATGTCCTTTGATGCATGTTTTTATGATGAAAGGGATGGGGCATGGAGATCATAAAAAAGAAGATGATGATGAACAACATGATCATTAAGAACATATTATAAGATAATAGTGCCTGCTAAAAAAGAGAGGAGAAAAAATTTTATTCCTAAATATACCTAATAGGGGTAATGGGTAAAAAATATTAAAAATGACAAAGAAAGGTTCATATTTGCGAAAATTTCTTGACAAACAATAAATCAAATGATATGTTTAATGCAAATACTATATACCCGTACGGGGTAGTATAAGTTAACTTTAATTTTCCTTTTAAAAATGCAGATATAATGATTGCTTGGAAATAAAATAGATATTTTAAATAATAAGGTTGATTTAGTAGAATAAAAGTTAATAATTTCAAAAAGAAGGGTGGTAAAATTATATGTATAAGGTAGAAGATGGAATAATTAAATTAGAAAATGGTAATATAAATGAAGGTTTAATTGCAATCGCCAGTGGCAAAGGTGGTGTTGGCAAATCAACAGTTACTGTCAACCTGGCAATTTCTTTGGCTAAGGCTGGCAAAAAAGTTGGTATTCTGGATGCAGATATTCATGGGTTCAGCATTCCTCGAATTATTGGATTGAAGGATGAAGCTAAAACTAAAGATAATAAGACAATAATTCCTCCCAAATCATTTAATATTAAGGTTATTTCAATGGGTTCATTTGTAGATGAAAGAAATCCTGTAGTCTGGAGAGCACCACTTCTTTCAGGTGCATTACAACAGTTTATGCAGGATGTAGAATGGGGAGAGTTAGATTATTTACTGCTTGATCTTCCTCCGGGTACTGGAGATATGGCTTTAGATATAATGCAAAATCTTCCTCATGCTGAAGTACTGGTAGTAACCACTCCCCAGCCAACAGCTGTCCACGTTGCTGGAAGAATTGGAAAAGCAGCAGAAAAGTTAGATGTTGATGTACTGGGTGTTATAGAGAATATGTCATATTTCCGCTGTGATGATTGTGGACATAAGGAATATATATTTGGCCAGGGTGGTGGAAAAGATTTAGCTAAAGAACTGAATACGGATTTATTAGGCCAACTTCCTCTTGATCCAATTGCCAGACAGGCCAGTGATGATGGATTACCCATTGTCGAAGCTAAAAAGGAATTAGAAATTAGTAAGGTTTATAAAAAAATCTCAGAAACAATTACTTCTAAAAAACCTGAATTTGACCCCAATAAAAAACCAATTTCCCTACAAAATGGTCCTGCCTGTCACTAAATATAACAAAATGTAATTATAAATGGGTTATTTAGCGTCTTTGGCATTGTTCCTGAAAGTAATAGGGTTATGCTGGTGAATTTCTTAATCTAAAAAGGATTTAATAGTTGAGTTAAGCAGGAATTATTTAATTTTAAAATTAATCAAATGTTATGTTTGGCTCTATTTGTAAATTAATAATTGGGGGTTACTAAAAATGAAAAATATAGAGAATAAAAGTTTAAAATTAAAAAAAATACTAAGAGAACTGAAATCGGTTGCTATTGCATTTTCTGGAGGAGTGGACAGCACTTTTTTATTAAAGGTAGCTATAGATGTTCTGGGAGATGATAATGTACTTGCGATAACATCCTGTGCAGAAACCTATCCTTCGGAAGAAGAAAAGGAAGCAGAAAAACTTGCGCGTAATATGGGTGCTAAACATCATCTAATCCACACAACAGAATTAGATAATGAAAACTTTGTAAAAAATGATCAAAAAAGATGTTATTACTGTAAAAAAGAACTTTTTTCAGAAGTTATAAAGATTGCTGAGGAAAAGGGATATAATTGTGTTCTGGATGGCTCAAATTATGATGACTATCTTCATGATTATCGTCCCGGCATGCAGGCAGCCAGAGAAATGGAAGTAAAAAGCCCACTCAAAGAAGCGGAAATGACAAAAGATGATATCAGAGCTTTATCTAAAGAATATGATTTACCGACCTGGAATAAGCCGGCTTTTGCCTGTCTGTCTTCTCGTTTCCCTTATGGTGATGAAATAACTGTTGATAAATTAGAAATGGTAGATCAGGCAGAAAGATATATGCGGAACCTGGAAATTAGTCAATTTAGAGTCAGACATCACGATCAAAACACAGCTAGGATTGAAGTAATGCCTGAGAAACTTCCCCTGCTGATAGAAAAAAGAGAAAAAATAGTTAATAAATTTAAAGATATTGGTTATACTTATATCACCATTGATTTAGAAGGCTACAGAAGCGGTAGCATGAATGAGGTTTTGAATAAATAATATTTACACATGACATTTTATTTCTGGTCATTTTTGATGGAGGTTTTCAGTGATTAAAAAAATTAATATTACATTTATTTTTATTATAATTTTACTTTTATTTACAATGAATATTTTTGCCAGTATAGAATTAGGTGATACAAGTACTCAGGTTAAAGAGGTTCAGCAGATGCTGAATAATCTGGGATATGAGGTTTCAATTGATGGAATTTACGGTTATCGTACAAAAGAGACCATTAAGGACTTTCAAAGAAGTAATGGTTTGACAGCTGACGGAATTGTTGGTGAGAAGACATTAAACTTTTTGATTAAAAGAACTGAAGATATTACATATGTGGTAAAAAAAGGAGATTCATTATCTGAATTAGCTATAAAATTTAATTCTACTGCAGCTATTATTAGAGAAAAAAATCAATTAAACTCAAACAAAATTGTTGCAGGCAGGACTATTTTGATACCCAAATCGGGTATGGGTGATGGTCGTATAGAAAATGTATATAAAAAAATTGATCATAAAATTCAGGCAGGAGATGCTTTATCTATTCTGGCTAAAAAATATGGCAGCAGTGTTCAGGCCATAAAAAGGGCTAATAATTTACGTGATAATCAAATTCTTGTCGGACAGACATTAACTGTGCCACATTTAAGTAAAGGAGTGGATCGGGTATTTGCATTAAATATCAATTCTTTAATTTGGCCGGTTAAGGGCAGAATTTCCTCTCCGTATGGCAATCGGATTCATCCAATAACAGGTAAGAGACAATTTCACGGTGGAATAGATATAGCAGTTCCCACTGGTACTCAGATCAGAGCGGCAGCTGATGGTAAAGTGATAAAGAGTGGCTGGGTAAATGGATTTGGTTATACCATAGTAATTGATCATGGGAAAAGAGTTAGAACATTATACGGACATAATACTCGTTTATTAGTGAAATCAGGATCTGTAGTAAAAAAAGGAGATAGAATAGCTTTATCTGGGAGTACAGGTGAAAGTACAGGACCACATCTTGATTTTAGAATATATTTAAATGGTGAAACAGTTAGTCCACTTAATTATCTACCATAAGTGAAATAATTAAAGTGTATAAAATTTTAGAGATCTGTAGGTAGAAAAAGAATAAAATAAATTTTTTTACTTTCAAATATACCTAATAGGGGTAAAAGGTAATGTAATATGATTTTTGCAGACAATTAATTTTTAAAAAAGTTGACAAAAACACACGGGTATGATATATTTTAATTAAGAAATACCCAATAGGGGTATATGGTATAATCAAAAGGAGGTGAATATTATGGCTAAAGATCCTGTATGTGGAATGGATATCGAAGCTGATCAGGCAGTTGCATCATATGAATATAAAGGAAAAATATATTATTTTTGTGCTGAAGGATGCAAAAATAAATTTGCTAAAAATCCTGAAGAGTTTATAAATGAATAAAAATATTTAAATTTTTGCTACCAATGCAACGGATGTATTATCTCTGTGCAAATAAAGACAGAAATGATACATCCAAATTCCTACAAATTATTAATTGTTTACAAATAAATTGTTAAAACCATTTACTATGATAGCTTTTGATAGAATCCTATAAAATGGCTAATATATCTAATCAAAAGGGAGGAAAAATAATTGAGTTCACTTTGCCAGGAGGAAAAAAAAGAATTAATAGTTAGATTGCGTAGAATAGAAGGCCAGGTTAGGGGTTTACAGAGAATGATAGAAGAAGATAAATATTGTGTTGATGTTTTAACACAGGTTGTAGCTGTTAGAGGTGCTTTAAAAAAAGTAGGGCTTAATGTTTTAGATAATCACACTCATGGTTGTGTTCAAAAAGTGATAAAGTGTGAAAATGAAGAAGATAACCAGATTGTAATAGATGAATTAATGGGTGTTTTGGCAAAATTTGCTGATTAATATAATAACAAATCTTAATACTTTTAGTTTCTAAAATAAATTAATTTTTAGATTTTTATTTCTTAAAGGAAAAACCTTTCAAAGGTAGGGTGAGATAAATGGAAGAACAGGGTAAAGTAGTTGAAAATAGTGGGAGAATAGCCAGAGTTCTGATTACTCGTCATTCTGCCTGTAGTAAATGTGATAAAACATGTCCATTATCTGAGCAGGATAGTCATGATCAGGATCAAATAATTATGGAAGTTGAAAATGAAATTGGAGCTGTTAAAGGAGAACAAGTAAAGCTTGAAATGGAAAAGAAAAATCTTGTATTTGCCTCACTAATTATATATATTATACCAATTATTAATATGATTGCTGGCTATTTTTTAGGTGACTGGATGGCAACTAAAGCTAATATTTTATCTGGAGAAGGTTTTGGAATATTAAGTTCAATATTATTTTTAGGATTTTCATTTATCATAATCAGATTGATAGATACAAAATTTAAAAATAATAAAAATTTTGAACCGGTTATTACTCAGATAATAAGAAACAATAAATATATTTGAGGAAATGAGTTATTAGAGTAACGTTAATATACCATATACAGGTATATAAAAAATATGGAGGTGCAATAAAATGAATAGTAAAACAACATTAAAATTAGAAGGAATGACATGTTCCAGCTGTGCTCAAACTATTGAGAAAGCTTTAAATAAAACAGATGGTGTCGATCAGGCACAGGTTAATTTTGCGGCAGAAAAAGCATATGTTGATTATGATTCTTCTAAAGTCGACGAGAATAAGTTAGTTGAGGTTGTAAAAGGAACTGGTTATGATGTGAAACAGGAGAGAGAGAAAGTAACACTTAAAATTGGTGGTATGACCTGTGCCAGCTGTGCAACAACAGTGGAAAAGGCATTAAATAAAGCAGATGGAGTATATGAAGCGAGTGTAAATATTGCTACTGAAAAAGGGACAGTGGAATATGATCCAGGTGTATTATCAAAAAACGATTTTAAGAAAATAGTAGCTAAAACTGGATATGATGTCACAGGTTTTGAGGGTGATGAACAAAATGTAGATGAGGAAGCAGAAGATTTAAAGAAAGTTAAAAAAGCTAAAAGAAACATGTGGGGAGCCTGGGCATTTACAATTCCCATAATTATCTGGATGATTCCAGAGATGGTTTTAGGAGTAGCCTGGCCAAGTGAGACAATATTTGATTTAGGTATGATGTTGTTGGCACTTCCACCATTATTTATCTTTGGACGTAAAACATTTGTAACTGCATATAAATCAGTTAGCCATGGTGGAGCCAATATGGATGTATTAATTGCTATCGGAACCGGAGCAGCCTTTGCTACAGGTCCTGCGGTATTCTTTACACCAATAGCAAACTATGCCGGTGTGGCAGCAATGATTATGGCCTTTCACTTAACAGGTAGATATATTGAAGAAACAGCTAAAGGTCGAGCTTCACAGGCGATAAAAAAACTGTTGGAGTTAGGGGCTAAAACTGCAACTGTTATAGTTGACGGCGAAGAAAAAGAAGTCCCAGTTGATGAAGTCCAACCAGGAGATATAATGCTGATAAAACCCGGTGAGAAAATTCCGACAGATGGTGAGATAATTGAAGGGAAATCAACGGTGGATGAATCAATGGCAACTGGAGAATCGATGCCCGTAGAAAGAACTGTTGGTGATGAAGTAATTGGAGCAACAGTCAATCAGAATGGTTTAATTAAAGTGAAAGCAACTAAGGTGGGAAAGGATACATTCTTATCTCAGGTTATCAAAATGGTAGAAGAAGCGCAGGGAACAAAAGTTCCTATTCAGGAATTTGCTGATAAAATAACCAGTATTTTTGTTCCTGCTGTCTTAGTTATTGCTACAGCAACATTTATTCTATGGCTGGCTTTTCCTGAAACTTTTCGTAGTGTTGGATTCTGGGCCCAGTCATTTTTACCCTGGGTAGACCCTACACTTGGAACAATTACACTTGCCTTTTTCGCAACAATAGCAGTTTTAGTAATTGCCTGCCCCTGTGCTCTTGGTCTAGCAACACCAACAGCTTTAATGGTAGGAAGCGGAATTGGAGCAGAAAATGGAGTTTTAATCCGTAAAGGTGAAGCCATTCAGACAATGAAGGATGTTCATACAATTGTTTTCGACAAGACGGGTACAATAACCAAAGGAAAACCAGAAGTAACGGATCTGGTGACTACCAATGGTACAAGTGAAAACGAACTATTAAAGTATGCAGCCAGTGTGGAATCAGGATCTGAACACCCACTGGGAGTATCTATAGTGAATGATGCAAAAGATAGAGGTATTGAAGTAAAAGAAATAGAAGACTTTGGTTCTGTGACAGGAAAAGGTGTAAAAGCCACTATAAATGGAAAAGAAGTTCTGGTAGGTAGTCGTCGATTAATGGAAGAAGCCGGATTAGATGCAAGTGACTTAGAAGATGAAATGATCAGGCTTGAAAAAGAAGCAAAAACTGCAATGCTTGTAGCTACAGAAGATAAACTGCTTGGTATAGTTGCAGTAGCAGATGCTTTAAAAGAAGATTCAATTAAGGCGATAAAAGAATTGCATAAATTAGGACTTCAATCAGCAATGATAACAGGAGATAATCAGAGAACAGCAGAAGCTATAGCAAATGAAGTCGGTATTGATCATGTGGTAGCTGAGGTATTACCGGATGGTAAAGTAGATGAGATTATGAAGCTGCAGGATAAATTTGGTACTATTGCAATGGTAGGAGATGGAATTAATGATGCACCAGCTCTGACTCAGGCTAATGTAGGTATTGCAATAGGAACTGGAACAGATATAGCAATCGAATCATCTGACATAACACTTGTTAGAGGGGATTTATCAGCAGTAATAACAGCAATTAAACTATCGAGAGCAACTTTCAGAAAGATTAAGCAAAACCTATTCTGGGCATTTTTCTATAACACAGTTGCTATTCCAGTAGCTGTTGTTGGATTACTGCACCCAGTTATTGCAGAAATAGCAATGGCAACCAGTTCAATCAGTGTTGTAACAAATGCTAATATGCTGCGTAAAGTTGATGTGCAGCCCAGTTATGCCCCAAAGAAAAAAGCATAAATTAAAGTAATTTGATAAATAAGGGAGAGAACAGTTCTCTTCCTTATCTTATTATTCCAATATGAAATATTTTATAAATTGATAATTGTTTATGATAAGTTTTGGAGGCATTGAGATATGAAAAAAAGAAAAATTGGAATACCTCGGGCTTTATTATATTACTATTATTTTCCTTTCTGGCTCAAACTTTTTGACGAGCTTAATCTGGAGCCGATTATTTCGGATAGTACCTCCAGGGATCTGCTGAATAAAGGAGTAAAAAAGTCCTTATCAGAAATTTGTGTTCCCATAAAAGTGATGATCGGACATGTTTTAAATCTGGATCAAAAAGATGTGGACTATATTTTTATGCCGCGCTTTCGCTCACTTAAAAAAGATGTAGTTTTGTGTCCAAAATTTTTAGGTCTGCCGGATATGATCAGACATTCTCTACCCGGTTTAAAAACTGAGGTAATTGCTGATCAGATTGATTCAAAAAGTGATGATATAGCGAAATTTGATAATCATCAAAAACTGTCTAAAACTTTAAATATTCCTAAAAGAGAAATGAAATCTGCTTTAAAAAAAGCAACTGATTTCTGGCAGAGGTATAGAGACTTACTTTTTAAGGGTTATTTGATCGATGACTTTGCCGGAATAGAAGAACTAGAAATTTTAGAAGAGGTAATTACTAAATTTGAAAATGATCCAAAACCACCTCAGAGCAGAGATCAGAATTTAGAAGCTCCCGTAAATGAGGAAGTTGTTGATATTGCCGTGATCGGCTATGTCTACAATATTTTTGACCAGTATATAAATATGGATATAATAAATAAGCTAAAGGAAATGGGGGTCAGAGTTCATACTTTTTCGATGGTGGCAGAAGATATTATAGAAAAAGAATTGTCTAATCTGAGAAAGCCCATGTTTTGGGAGTTTACAAATAAACTTTATGGAGCAGCAGAACATTATTTAAAAAATGATGGGATAGATGGGGTTATTCATCTGACTGCTTTTGGCTGTGGACCTGATTCAATGCTGGGGCAGATTTTAGAAGTTGATGCTAAAGAATATGAAAAAACATTTATGACATTAAGGATTGATGAACAGACAGGTGAAAGCCATATTATCACTAGAATTGAAGCTTTTATCGATCTGATGCGGCTAAAAAAGGAGAATAATTAAAATGAGACTATCTTTTCCTTATATGGGACCAACAATTGTATATGCCAAATTATTTGAACTGCTGGGACATGATGTGGTAATGCCGCCCAAACCAGATAAAGAAATTATTGATCTGGGGGTAAAATACAGTCCTGAATTTGCCTGTTTTCCTTTTAAAGTGATTACTGGTATCTATTTAAAATTGATGGATAAGAATTTAGATGCTCTGGTTACCAGTGGTGGTCATGGACCCTGCCGGGCTGGATATTATGGTGAAGTGCACAAAAAAATCCTTCAGGATTTAGGTCATGAAGTGGAGATTATTGTTATTGACTCTCCTCATGATGATTATAAATACTTTTATGAGGTTATTAAACGATTAAAAGGAGACAGCTCCTGGCTGCAGGTCGGTCGAGTGATAAAAATTGTTTATGAGCTGACAAAAGCTTTAGATGAAATAGAAAAAAAGATAGAAATCTTAAGAGCCTATAATGACAAAGGAACAATTAATAAGCTCTGGATGCAGGCTCAGGAAGATTTTTACCAGATTAAAAATACTGCAGAGATAAAGGAAATTAAAAATAAATATTTAAATAAACTGATTAAATTTGAGGATTCAATTCCAGTTGAAGCTGAGCGCTATAAAATTGGAATTATTGGCGAAATTTATGTTGTAATGGAAGAGTCAATTAACAACCAGATTGAAGAAAAAGTAAATCGCTTTGGTTTTGAGGTTGAACGTTCCCAGTATCTAACAAACTGGATTAGAGAAAATGCTTTTCCGTTTCTCGACAGAGACTTAGAAAAAATTGAGAAAAAGGGAGAAGAATTTATTGAAATTGGAATTGGCGGTCATGCTCAGGGAAATATTGGTCATGCCATTAATTTTAAGGAAGAAGGCTTTGATGGGATTATTCATCTTAAACCCTTTGGCTGTCTGCCAGAACTGGTGTCTCAGAGTGTAATGGATGATCTATCAGAAAAATATGAGATACCTGTTTTAACAATTTCTATTGATGAACAGACTGCTGATGCAAATGTACTGACCAGAGTGGAAGCATTTTTGGATATGATCAGAGAAAAAAATTATAGGGAGGTTATGTAGATGAATAATCTTTATCTGGGTGTAGATATAGGATCAGTTAGTATCAATATTGTTGCTATTGATGAAGAAAACGAACTTGTTTTTAAACTTTATACCCGTAACTCAGGTAACCCCATCAAACTGGTTAAAGAAGGTTTAGCAAAATTAAGGGAAGAAATTGAACTTGAAAATTATAAGATTAGTGGAGTTGGAGTTACAGGCAGTGGGAGACAGCTGATTGCCTATGTGCTGGGTGCAGATACAGTTAAAAATGAGATTACAGCTCATGCCCGGGCTTCCACCTATTATCATCCTGAAGCCGGTACCATTTTTGAAATCGGGGGACAGGATTCCAAACTAATTATTGTGGAAGATGGTATTGCAGTTGATTTTGCGATGAACACTGTCTGTGCAGCCGGTACTGGTTCTTTTTTGGACCATCAGGCAGAAAGACTGGGAGTGCCCATTGAAGAATTTGGAGGTCTGGCCTTAGAAGCTGACCGAGATGTCAGGATAGCAGGCCGCTGTACGGTTTTTGCGGAATCTGACATGATTTCAAAGCAGCAGTATGGATTTACTAAACCTGAAATCATCAATGGTCTCTCAGAAGCACTGGTCAGAAATTACATGAATAACCTGGTTCGTAATCGAGTTTTAGAAGGAGAATATATCTTCCAGGGTGGTGTGGCAGCCAATATCGGGATCAAAGCAGCTTTTGAAGAAGAGATTGGAGCTGAAGTAATTGTCCCTGAACATCACGATGTAATGGGGTCAATTGGAATTGCTATGCTGGCCAAAAGAGATGTCAAAAGAAGTGGTCAGGAAAGCAGTTTTAGAGGTTTTGATTTAACAGAGCAGGAGTTTGAAACAACAAGTTTTGAATGTGAGGACTGTGCCAATAACTGTGAGGTAATCAAAGTCATAGCTGATAGTAAAGTGATTGCTGTTACAGGTGACCGGTGTGGTAAATGGACGGCATCTCTAATTGGTGATAGTGCTGCTGCTAATGCTGAGGGGAGTTCTGAGAAGGAAGAAAAAACAGCTGCTAAATCTTCAAAAAAACAGGATAAAGCTTCTAATCTAGATTCTGAAGAAATAGAAGTTGATCTTTATAAAGTAGATCTGGAAAAAGAGAAACAGGTTATGAAAGAATTAGAAGAGCTTGAAAAATCAGATGAAAATAAGAAAGAAGATAACAGTTTTGTTTAAATCTCTAGATAATTATTATCTTAACTGATTTTTAAGCTGTACAGATTTATATTTTAGTAGCTGGTTGAGAGATGAGGTGGGTTAAAATTAAAAAACTTAAAAATTATAACTGGAGAATATTAAGCGCCATATTAACAGGGATCATCCTTATCTTATTTTATATTTTGCATACTTTTTTTAAGATTCAATTACTTGAAAAAGATCTAAGTTTAAAAATTTTAGTTGGAATAAGTGTGACAAGTATTATTTTGCTTTTATACCCTAATTTAAAGTTATTGACGAATAACATTAAGAAAAAAATAGACCATTTATCTATAAAAAAAATATTGTTAATTTTATTTAGTTTATTTTTGGGAGTTTTATTAGCTTACTCAATGTCGAAATTTATATTACTTCCGTTTTTTAGTGAAAAAACAATAGTTTTTATTAATATAATTATAATCATTATTACCGTGTATATAATACTTTGTAAAGAAGAAGAAATAGATTATATCTTATTTAAAGAATCTGATGTTAAAGGTAATGATAGGTATTATTCTGAGTCATCCCCTAAAATAATTGATACAAGTGCTATTATTGATGGAAGAATATTTGAAGTTTATAAAAACAATTTTATAGATGGGATTTTAATTGTTCCCCGCTTTGTATTAGAAGAATTACAAAATATTGCAGATTCGGATAGAGAGTTAAAAAGAAAAAAAGGTAGATTGGGATTGGAAATATTAAAAAAATTACAAAATGATCTTGGAGAGGATATTGTTATTTTAGATAGAGAAGTTAATAGTCAGGAGGTTGATCATAAGTTGGTTTACCTGGCTAAAGAATTAAATGCTGATTTAATATCCAGCGATTATAATTTGAATCAACTTGCTGAATTACAGGGGATTAATGTTATTAATATAAATAGATTGGCTAATGCTCTTAAACCGGTTCTTTTACCAGGAGAAAAAAAGAAAGTGGAAATTATCAAAAAAGGAAAAGAACAGGGGCAGGGTATTGCATATCTTAAAGACGGGACAATGATAGTTGTTGAGGGCGGTCAAAATCATATAGGAGAAAAAATTAATGTAGTTATCTCAAGCTTTTTTCAGAAAAATTCGGGAAGAATGTATTTTGCAAATTTGTCATCTGAAAATATTTAATAATAAATAGTTAATGGGGAGGGTTATAATGACTGCAAAAATTAAAAATAATGCAGAACTAGTGATTAAAGTAGAAGGAATGAAATGTTTTTATTGCTTTACAGTAGTTGCTGATATTTTAAGAGAATTTGATGGTATTAAAGAAATTAGAGTTGGTTTAAATAAAGGAAATGCAATTGTAAGATATGATAAAGAAAAAGTTAGTTCAGAAAAACTTCTTGAGAGCTTAAAAAAAGCAGGTTATAACGCTGTCCCCAAAAATTAATATGATTTTTAAATCTAGAATAACACAATAGGGGTGAAATTATATAGTGAAAGCTTTGACTTTTAAACAGGGTATACATCCTGAGTATAATAAGGATTTAACAAAGGATAAGCCCTTAAAAAATGCTAAACGTCCTGAGGAAGTAATTATTCCTCTAAAACAGCATATAGGTGCACCGCTCAAGGTTCTTGTTAAAAAAGGAGATCAGGTTGATCTTGGACAAAAAATTGCTGATAGTGATAGTTTTGTCTGTGCTCCTATTCATGCTTCGGTTTCAGGAACTGTTAAGGAAATCAGAAAAGTGACAGATCCGGGAGGAAATGTTGTTGATGCTGTGGTAATTGAGGCAGCAGAGGAAGATACACTTAATTCGGGTCTGGAAAACCATGACAATCTGGACCAACTAGATTCTGATCAGATAAGAAAAATTATAAGAGAAGCAGGAATAGTAGGGATGGGTGGGGCAATGTTCCCAACTCATGTTAAGGTTTCTATTCCAGATGACAAAAGTGTTGATCATGTAATTTTAAATGGAGCAGAATGTGAGCCTTATTTAACTGTTGATCATCGGGTAATGGTGGAGAAACCAAAGAGTATTGTCTTTGGTTTAAAAGCTCTAATGAAAGCTGCAGGTGCATCTACAGGTTTTATTGGTATTGAAGAAAATAAACCTGAAGCAATCGAGAGTATGCAGGATGCGGTTAACGATGAAGCTAATATTGAAGTTAAGATTTTAGAGACAAAGTATCCACAGGGTGGAGAAAAAATGTTAATTGAAGCTATTCTTGGTCGAGAAGTTCCGGCTGGAGGGCTGCCGCTTGATGTAGGAGTTGTGGTTAATAATACATCTACAGCAGCTGCAGTTGCAGATGCAATTAGAGATGGAAAGCCACTTTACGAAAGATCTATATCGATTACAGGCCGTGGAATTAATTCTCCCCAGAACTTGATTTATCGGATAGGTATAAATATTGGTGACCTGGTAGAAGAAGCGGGTGGCTTAAAAGATAATGCGGCCAAAGTAATTACAGGTGGACCTATGATGGGAGTGGCTCAAAAGAATTTAAATATTCCTGGAGTAAAGGGTACATCCGGCATCCTGGTTTTAGTTGAGGATGAAGTTGAAGAATATGAACCTTCTCCCTGTATTAACTGTGCTAAATGTGTTGATGCCTGTCCGATGTTTTTGATGCCGACTCAACTGGCAAATTATGCGAAAAATGATATGGTGGAGGAATTGGAAGACTGGCAGGTCTTAAGCTGTATTGAGTGTGGTTCCTGTTCATTTGTCTGTCCGGCTAAAATACCTCTGGTTCATCATCTGCGTCTTGGTAAGTCACAGGTTATGGCCAAAAAAAGAGAAAAGAATTAAGGAGGATAATCAATAATGAATAACGAATTAATTGTAACATCCTCACCACATGTCAGATCACAGGATTCAGTAAAAAAAATAATGTGGTCAGTTGTTATTGCTCTTTTGCCTGCAGTTTTTGCTGCTGTATATTTCTTTAAAGCAAGAGCACTATCTGTGATTCTGGCAGCTGTTGTTGGTGCAGTTTTAACAGAATACATATTTCAAAAAATAAGAAATAAAAAAATTATGATTAAAGATGGAAGTGCAGTAGTTACAGGATTATTATTAGCACTTACTCTACCACCATCTATACCTCTCTGGACTGCATTTTTTGGTTCAGTAGTTGCTATTGGTCTGGGAAAACAGGTTTTTGGTGGAATCGGACAAAATCCATTTAATCCAGCCTTAGTTGGGAGAGCATTTTTAACAGCTTCTTATCCAGTTTTAATGACTACCTGGACTGTAGATGGAGTTTCTTCTGCAACACCTTTAAGTCAGATGAAAATGGAAGGGATTGCAACTGATACCTGGAATCTTTTTGTAGGTCAGATTGGTGGTTCTTTAGGAGAGACATCAGCCTTAGCTCTATTATTAGGTTTTTCTTATCTTTTATATAAAGGCTATGTCAACTGGAGAATTCCGCTGGCAATGGTTGGAACAGTATTTTTAGGCACTTTTGCCTTTGGTTCAGATCCAATTTTTCATCTTTTCGCAGGTGGCTTAATGATCGGGGCCCTATTTATGGCTACTGATATGGTCTCCAGTCCAACAACAAAGTTGGGACGCTGGATTTTTGGAATTGGAGCCGGCCTTTTAGTTGTGATCATTAGACTCTGGGGGGGATATCCAGAAGGTGTAATGTACAGTATTTTATTGATGAATACAGCAGTACCTTTAATTAACAGATATACAAGACCCCGCAGTTTAGGAGAGGTGAGATAAATGGAAAAGAATAGTACAAAAGCCATGATTATAACCTTAGCAACTATTGGGATAATATCTGCTATATTATTGACCTTTGTCTATCAGTGGACAATTCCATATATTGAGGCAAATCAGGAAGAAACAAGAAGAATTGCAATTAATGAAGTCTTACCCACAGCGGAAGAAATCAATCAGGTAGAAAGAGAGAGTCAGATTTTTTACGAAGGTTATGACAGTAGTGGTAATCGAGTAGGAGTAGCCTATCAGCACAGTGGTGGTGGCTACAATGGACCGATAGAATTAATGATCGGAGTTGATCTGGAAGCAGAAGAAATAATTCGGATTAGTATCCTAAATCATCAGGAAACTCCCGGACTGGGAGCTCGAATTACAGAAGAAGAATACAAGAGTAATTTTGCTGACAAACCCTTTGGTGATTATGAATTGGTAAAAACTCCTCCGTCGGAAACTATGGAAGTCCAGGCGGTTGCAGGAGCTACTATTTCGTCAGCCAACACCACCAGAATTGTGGAGGAAGCTGTCAGCATGATCAATAATGCTTATGGAGGTGGAAGTTAATGGCCGTTAAAGCAAAACAGTTAATTTCTGATTTTAAAAATGGGCTCTGGCAGGAAAACCCTGTTTTTCGTCTTGTTATTGGGATGTGCCCTACCCTGGCTGTAACTAATACTATGGTAAATGGTTTAGCTATGGGATTAGCTACATCTTTTGTTCTCATTTCTTCAGAAATTGTAATTTCTTTAATTAAAAAATTAATTCCTGGTAATGTTAGAATACCAAGTTACATACTAATTATCGCTACATTTGTTACTTTTGTTGACTATTTCTTAAAAGCTTTTTATCCTTCTATTGCTGCTTCATTAAGTTTATTTGTACCCTTAATAGTTGTTAACTGTTTGATTTTAGGAAGACAGGAAACTTTTGCATCTCAGAACCCTGTTCATCGGTCTTTTGCAGATGCTCTGGGAATGGGAATTGGTTTTACATGGGCCTTACTTTTATTGAGTGCGGTGAGAGAATTATTTGGTATGGGTTCAATGTTTGGACTACAAATACTGGGAGACTGGTATAGACCGATGGTTATTATGGTATTACCTGCAGGAGCATTTATCACACTGGGGATTTTAATAGCAATTATGAATGTGATTAGTAAAAATGCTACAAATGATACCACATGTCACTAATAGGAGGAATTAAAGATGTCAGAATTCACCCAACTTGTTCTATTCTTTTTTGGAACAGTTTTTGTTAATAACTTTATCTTGGTTAGATTTTTAGGGATTTGCCCCTTTTTGGGTGTATCAAAACAGGTAGAGACTGCCGTGGGGATGGGTTTAGCAACAACATTTGTTATGACTTTAACTGGTGCTGCAACATGGCTGATTAACACCTATATTTTAGAAGCATTAAATTTACCATTTTTACAGTATGTATCTTTCATTATAGTAATTGCATCTCTGGTCCAGTTTGTAGAGATGTTTATTAAGAAAACAAGTCCTGTACTTTATAAATCATTAGGAATCTTTCTGCCATTAATCACAACAAATTGTGCAATCTTAGGACTGGCGCTACTAATTCCACTTAATGGATACAGTTTTATCGGCAGTACAGTATTTGGATTTGGTGCCGGAATAGGTTTTACTCTGGCGATTGTATTGATGGCAGGACTGAGAGAAAAATTAGAATTTGGCGATGTACCGGGAGTATTAAAAGGTGTACCAGTAACTTTGATTATTGCTGGTATTATGGCGATGGCTTTTATGGGTTTTTCTGGTTTAATAACTATATAATATTTATCAATTTAAGGAATTAAATAATTTTCATATGTAGAAAATTGAGTTGTTAAAATGTTATAAGAAATTAAGGATGATAAAAATGAATTATTTGTTATATGTATCCCTTATTGGTTTCTTTTCTGGTACATTAGGAACTGTGGGTGGTGGCTTAATTGTATTATTAGTTAGAGAAATCAAAACAAAATTTTTAAGTATAATTTTAGGGATTTCCGCAGGGATTATGACTGTTGTAGTTTTTTTAGATCTGATTCCTGAAGCACAGATAACCGGTTCAATCTGGAGCAGTCTAACTGGATTATTTTTAGGAGCTATGTTAATTAGTATTTTGGATATGTTATTTCCGCATCAAAATTTTGTTTCAATAGATGATGATGAGAGTCATTATTTAAAGGCCGGTATTCTGCTGGCAGTTGGTATTGCTCTGCATAATATACCTGAGGGTTTAGCAATTGGAGCTGGTTATAGTTCTGCTGATAATTTAGGTCTGGGTTTAGCTGTGATTATGGCTGTACAAAATTTTCCAGAAGGAATGGCAGTTGCTACCACTTTGAGTTTAGCAGGTTTAAAGAATGTAGAAGTTATTTTAATTACATTGTTGTCTGGTATTCCTATGGGTATAGGTTCTTTTCTGGGAGCTTATTTAGGAAATATTTCAAATCTGAGTTTATCTATTTCTTTAGGTCTGGCAGCTGGAGCAATGTTATATATTACATTTGATGGGCTTATTCCTGATGCACATAAAAAAGCTGAAGGATACACAGCAATTTTTGGTATTATAAACGGTGTTTTTTTGGGATTGATTTTAAGCAACTTTTTATAATTTGACAGTCACACATTATGGAAACGTAAATTTTTAAGGGAGATAAAAATGAGCAAAGCATGGGAACTCATGACATTTTATGATAAGGTTTTAATTGTTATTATAGCTATCATTTCATTATCATTTATATTATTTCCAAATAGTATTCTGAACCAGAATACTAAGGAAGATGAATATATTATTGTTATCCAAACAGCTAATGGAAGACAAAAACAAGTAAAAATAAATGAAACTTATCAAAGTGAGCCTTTAATTATAGAGGCAGATGGTCCAATTGGAACTACAATTATTGAGGCACATAATGGTAGAGTAAGAGTTAAAAAGGCACCACCAGCTGATCCATTGAGAATTGATGAAAAAATTGGGTGGATTAGTGAACCAGGACCTTCAATTATATGTGTCCCAAATAAATTAGCTATCTGGATTGAAGAGAGTAAATCTGAACAGGCATTAGATGGTATGTCATGGTAAATCTAAATATTTACATTTAATAATAAATTATGATGTAGAATTTATAAGAAAGTTTTTGCCGAAAGGGGTGATATAATGCTTAAATATTGGATATTTGGAAGAAAAGTATCTCTTGAAAATTAAATTAGAGTGTGGTATATTATTAGTATACGGTATTGGGGTATAGTGTATAGTTATTAATTAAATTTTTGGAGATTATAGAATTTTTTATTTAATATAATAAGTATTGGGGATTATTAGGAGGAAAGTATGAGTAAAAGTAAGAATTGGTGGCAAAAATTTATTGATAAACTTGCCTCAGCTAATCAGAAAGAGTATGGAAATGATGTTCCTGATTGTTGTGGAGATGGTAAAACGAAAAAGGAAAATGAGAAATAAGTTTAGAAATATAATATTTTTTTTTATTAAACAGTAATATTAAAATGGGGTGGTTATATGAATTCATTATGTGATCTAGATAAAAAAGACTTAAAAGCCCGGTTAAAAAGGATAGAAGGCCAGGTTCGTGGGTTGCAGAGGATGATAGAAGAAGATAAATATTGTGTTGATGTTTTATATCAGATCAATGCTGTACAGGGGGGACTTAAAAAAGTTGGTTTAAAAATTCTGGATAAACACGTCCACGGCTGTGTTCAAAGAGCAGTTAAAGATGAAGAGGGAGATAAAGTTATAGATGAATTAATGGGTGTGCTGTCCAAGTTTACAGATTAAAGCAGATAGTTCAAATAATAATTTTTAATAAAATTACAACTTGAAATAGAAGAAAAACAATCTTTTAAACTTAGTTTTATATTATCAATCTTAATCTAATTATATCATTAATAAAGACAATGAGTTGTCTGGATAATCTCTTAACTGAGGCTGTCCCCGCAGCTCTTTTTTTATGCCTAAATTTAAGGTAATGAAAACTGGTCTTAATTTATTAGAATTAATAATATTTTTTTAATAAATTCACATTCTTTTCACATTAATATTTTAAAATAGTCTTAGATCAAAGTTGACAGGACAGTAACAAAGAAATATTTGATTATCACGATATTGTTGTTGACAGGAGCAATCCTGAGTGTTATACTATGTTTAAGATACCTAGTGGAGGTATATTGGAAAGTTTGAACTTAAGTTTCAAAGGATGTCACTTAAATGAAAAGAAATTTAATTATTACTTTAGTTATATAAACAGTCATTGTTGCAGGAGTTAATTTTTGCTTAACCTGGATTTGGCCTGGTAAGATGGAATGTGATCTGGAATGATGGGCGGAGGAGCTTCAATAATTTTCTGGAGAGTAATCATTGGAGTGGTTTATTATCCATTCAGAGAATATACTAGAAAAAATAACCACAGATATGATAATCATAAACATGTTGGCTCCGGCAATAAAGAGCGAAGTCGTTTTGATGAGAGTAGTCCAGAAGAATTAGCAAGACAGTGTTATGCAAAAGGTGAAATTTCTAAAGAAGATTTGAACGAAATACTGGACAACTTAAGCATTTAATTACAATGGAAATTGATATTTAAGAATATAAAGGGGGAAAATTATGAGCAATTATGGAATTAGAAAAACAGTTAAACTTTCTTATCAGGAAACAATTGACAAAGTAAAAGAAGAGCTAAAAGAAGAAGGATTTGGTGTGCTGGCAGAACTCGATATGAAAAAGATATTTAAAGAAAAGTTGGATAAAGAGATGAGCAATTATGTTATTCTTGAAGCCTGTAATCCTGCTTTTGCTTTTGAAGGAATAGGAGAAGAACCTGAACTTGGTCTTTTGCTTCCCTGTAATGTTATAATTTATGAAAATGATAATCAAGAGGTTAATTTGGCAGCAATTGATCCTGAAAAAGCACTTGGAATGTCAGAGAATAAAAAAGTTAACGAAATAGCACAGGAAATCAAGGAAAGACTGGAGCGAGTTATAGAAAACGTTTAAATGTTATTAAATTAATCAATAATAGGAGCATTCCTGTAATGAATAAAAATCAGTATCGACAAAAAAATACCCCCTTGGTATAATACGGAGTATCAGAGGTCATTCTGATCTCTAAAAAACCAAGGAGGTATCTAATATGAATTATACTCAAAACAAAAAGATTATGCAAGTAAAAGTTTCAACACTGGTAGTGGGAGTAGATATCGCAAAGAATAAACATGCAGCAAGAGCCTTCAATTTTAGAGGAATAGAATATGATAAGGCAATCTTTTTTGAAAACAATGAAGCAGGTTTTAAAAAACTTCTACACTGGGTTAAAAAAGTAAGTGAGAAGGAAAATAAGGATAATGTAATAGTTGGTATGGAGCCAACAGGACATTACTGGTTACCCCTGGAAGAATATCTAAGAAGAAAGACAGATTTTTTGAGGGTAGTAGTAAATCCAGCTCATGTTAAAAAGAGTAAGTCTCTTGATGATAATTCACCAACTAAAACAGACAGAAAAGATGCTAAAGTCATAGCTAAACTAGTAATAGATGGCAGATATTCAATACCACATATGCCGGAAAAAGAATATGCAGATCTAAGAGTAGCAATGACTCACAGAGAAAGATTAGTTAAGGATATAGTGAATCTTTCAAATAAAATTCAGCAGCTGATAGATAAATATTTTCCTGAATATCAAACTGTTTTTAAAAAATGGAGTGGAAAAGCATCAGTTGCAATTTTAAAAGAACTCTTTTTGCCAGAATTAATACTTGAAAAAACTGAGGAAGAAATAGTTGAGATTTTTAGAAAAGGTGCTAATAGAGGTGTAGGTATTAAAAGAGCCAGAAAGCTTAAAAAAGCAGCTTTAAATTCAATTGGTATTAAAGAAGGTGGAGAATTCACCCGGTATGAATTAAGGAATTTACTTGAGCAGTATGAGCTTTTAAACAACCAGAAAGAACTGCTTGAAGAAAAAGTAGAAAAGTTATTTAACAGTATGGAAGAAGCTAAATATATGGAGTCAGTAAAGGGTGTAGGGATAATCACTGTGGCCGGTTTTATTGCAGAAGTTGGGAATATAAATGATTATGATCATCCCAGACAGATACAGAAACTGGCAGGTTTAAACTTAAAAGAACACAGCTCAGGTAAACATTTGGGGCAAACCAGGATAACTAAAAGAGGAAGACCCAGATTACGAGCATTACTCTACAGAGTTATGCTGCCGATACTGGCTAAAAATGAGGAGTTTAAACAGCTGCATGAATACTATACTACTCGAAGAAAAAACCCTTTAAAACCAAAGCAGTCAATGAAAGCTCTGGCTTGCAAATTGATTAGAATATTTTTTGCACTGGGTCAAAAACATGTTAATTATGATGGTCAAAAGTTGATGAACGATATTGAGAGAAATTTAGATTTACAGGAAGTAGCTTAAGTATGAAGTGTATTGTTGTTAATGTTTACTAAGTTTGTTGACTTAAGAAAGTTTGTTTAAAGTTGAGTAATAGAACTTTGAAAGAGGAAGACTGGATTAGCCGGAAATTATTTACACCAAAAGGGCTTAACAGAAGTTAAGACCCGGTATAGGAGCAGAGCCGGCCTCCACCCATGGGAAGGTAGAACGAAGGAATGTTGGGACATAGATCCTGGGAGATATGGGAGGTAAGACCGCCATGGTTATGTGGAGATCCAAAGCGACCATAGAGTAATTTTTTAGAAAAGAGTTAGATTTTTAATCAGGTCGTTTCTATATTTCCAAAAATTAATATTTATGTCTTAAGTTTCTGTTTTTCTAATTCAAAGAAATATGAAAAACTGCGAATAAGCGAGTATTAAAGAGATAAACTTAATTTATAGAGGGAGGTTAATATGTATAAAAGTATTTTTACAGTGAAAAAGATGGATTGCCCATCGGAAAAAAATCTAATTGAAACAAAACTCGGTTCAATTAAATTAATCCAAAAACTTGATTTTGATCTTGAAAAAAGAAAACTTATTGTTTTTCATTCACAAAAAGATAAAAGAATAAAAAATTATTTAAATGAGCTAAAGCTGGATTCTAAATTAGAAAAAGTTGTTGAAATACAGGATGAAAATAATGAGATTACAAATGACTCTCAGAGTCAGAAAAAACTTCTAAAAACTGTTCTTTTAGTTAATTTCGGTTTTTTCCTCTTTGAAATGACTGCAGGGCTAATTGCAAATTCAATGGGGCTTGTTGCTGATAGTTTAGATATGTTTTCAGATTCAATAGTTTATTTAGTTAGCCTTTTTGCAGTAGGTGGGAGCATTCTTCTTAAGAAGAAAGTTGCAAAACTTGCAGGATATTTTCAAATTTTTATTGCATCCTTTGGATTTATTGAAGTATTAAGAAGATTTTTTGGTTTTGGAGAAATGCCTGATTTTAGTACAATGATAATTGTATCTATTTTGGCTTTTATTGCTAATTTGTATTGTCTTTACTTATTCCAAAAATCAGATAGCAAAGAAGCACATATGAAAGCAAGTTGGATTTTCACTTCAAATGATTTAATTGTAAATTCGGGAGTAATTATTTCAGGAGTTTTAGTTTATTTTTTTGACTCAAATAAGCCTGATTTAATAATTGGAGGTATTGTGTTTATTGTAGTAATCAATGGAGCTAGAAAGATTTTAAATTTAGCTAAATAATAATTTTTTATATTTAAGTTCAGAAAGGAAAGTGTTAAACTATGATCTATCTTGATTATAATGCTACAACACCAATTGATAAGAAAGTAGCTGAAGCAATGGAAGAATATATTTATGGAAATTTTGGTAACCCCTCAAGCAGCCATGAACTGGGATCAAAAACAAAAGGGGCTGTAGAAGAAGCTCGAAAAAAAGTTACCAGTTTATTAAATGCTTCCCCAGAGGAGATTATTTTTACTTCTGGAGGAAGTGAGTCAAATAACATGGTGCTCAAGGGTGTTGCCTATACTTATCAAAATCGGGGTAAGCATATTATAACTTCCGAAATAGAACATCCTGCTGTGATCTCTCCCCGTAAGTTTCTTGAGGAAAACGGTTATGAAGTTACTTATTTATCTGTAGATCAGGATAGAGCAAAAGGACAGTTGGTCTTCACTTCTCATAATCTAAGACCTCTGGAGAAACTGAATAAAGAGTCACTGATTTTTACAACTACTAATCCCCAGAATCGATACATTAGATTTACCAATGTTAAGGAAACCAATAATCTAAGAAGCTTCTATTATCGTGGAATTAAGTTAGGTGGACAGGAAGAAGAGGTTTATGAAAAAACTGATAAACATAGAATTGCTAGAGCTTTCAGGACAGATCAAATTCAATGACTGCTTTGATTTAATTAAGTTAGCCACTGTGGTATAATAAGCATAACTTGAAGCTGAAAATGAGGTGAGCTAAATGAAAAAATTTAACACTACCGGTGTCTGTATTCCAGAAAAACATTATATGGCTGATGTGAGCAAAAAAATTAGAGAAATTGAAAAGATGGTTGAGGCAGGCAAGTATTTTATAATTAGTAAACCTCATCAAACAGGTAAAACCACAATATTATATTTATTGCGAAAGAGTCTAGAAAAAATGAATTATATAGTTATTAATATTACTTTTGAAGATTTTGATCAAAGTATATTTAGCAGCACCAGTGATTTTTGTAGAGAATTTATTTTAACTATTAGAGATCGTTTAAAATTTAATGGAGATACTGAATTAGTGAATTTATTAGAAAAAGAAGTCGATAATATAGATGATTTTTTAAATTTGTCTTATCTCATTACTAATCTGATAGAAAAAAGCGAGAAAAGAGTTGTATTGATCATAGATGATGTAGATAAAGGCTATATTAATCAACTATTTTTTGATTTTCTTGAAATGCTACAGGCAAAATTTAATTTAGCACAGGCAGAAAGAGTAAAAACTTTTCATAGCATAATACTGGCAGGAATGCATAATATAAATGATATTATGATTAATGATTCTTCTAATGAAATAATATATAACAGTATTTGGAATATCGCCAGTGAATTTAATATTGATTTTGAGCTGGAAATAAAAGAAATTGCTTCAATGTTAAGAGAATATTCAGCAGAAAGGAACATTGAACTGAATGCAGATGAATTTGTTGAAAAATTATATTATTACACCTCAGGTCATCCGTTTTTAGTAAGTAAGTTGGTAGAAGTAATTGATGATGAGATAATTCAAGATAATGAAAATAGATGGCAGGAAAAGTATTTGGATCAAGCAGTAGAGCTAATATTAAATAGAAAATTACTTCATTTTGATATTTTAATAAAAAACATGGGAAAAGTTAGTGAGTTAGAGGAAATGTGTGAGAAAATAGTTATCGATGGTAGAATTATTAATTATGCTATTGTTAATTCAGTAATAAAACAGGGTAAAACATATGGATTGTTCAGAAAACAAAATGGAATTATTAAAATCCATAATAAAATTTATAAAAAGAGGATACATAATTATTTAGCCAATAGAAACAAATGGTAGCCCCGGTAGGAGTCGAATCAACGCTTAAGGATTCGATGAGTTTTGTAGAAGTTCCTTATATTAGCAGTTTTCTCTATAATCCTTGTCATAACAACAATCTATTGATGGAAATATCCCATATAGTTGTAAAATACTATATATTCCACTGCGGTATTTAACGATGGCTGAGGCTCACTGCGGTGAAATCATGGTGGGAAATAGAATAAAATTAGCATCTCAATGGGAGATGATTTACCCTCAGAGATACTTCATTTTGTTCAGTAAATGATGGAGCTTTTCTGGGGGTTTTTATTTTTATAACTATGGCTTTGTGATATAATAAAAGTAGAAAGTAATAAAGGGATGATTTCAAGATGAAATGGAAAGATATTAGAGATGGCTATCCTGACTGTTGGATTCTATTAGAGGCGATAGAAGCTCATTCAGATCAGAAAAAAAGAGTGGTTGATAAAATAGCAGTTCTGGATAAATTTAATAATAGTGGTGAGGCTATGACCGCCTATAGAGAGCTTCATAAGAAATACCCTGAAAGAGAACTCTATGTTGCTCATACTAAGAACAAAGATCTTGAAATAGAAGAAAGAAATAGGAGGTCGATAATATGACAGGTCAAGAAATCCTTAAATTTTTACAGAGTAATAGAAGTACATTAAATAGATTCGGAGTTAAAAGTATTGCCTTATTTGGCTCATATGTTAGTGGTCAGGCTACTAATAATAGTGATATTGATCTTCTTGTTGAATTTAAAAAAGGAGAGAAGACCTTTGATAATTATATGGATTTAAAATTTTATCTTGAAGATAATTTAAATAAAGATGTAGATCTTGTGATTAAAGATGCCTTAAAAGAAGAATTAAAGGAAGATATTCTAGGAAGTGCTAAATATGCGGAGGCCTGAAGTATATTTAAGGGATATTTTAAATTCGATAAATAAAGTTCAGAATTATTCAGAAAATATGTCTTATAAAGAATTTAAAGAAAAAGAGATGGTTCAAGATGCTATTGTTAGAAATCTTGAAATTATAGGGGAAGCTGTTAAAAACATACCCACTGATATTCGTGAGGAATATCCTGATTTAGAATGGAGAAAAATTGCTGGCCTAAGAGATATATTAATACATGACTATTTTGGAGTTGACTTAGAAATAGTTTGGAATGTAATTGAAAATAAAATACCACAACTTAAAATAGCGATAGAAGATATTCTGAGTCATATTTGATTATTCCAGGCATATTGTCTGGCTATTTTTTTACCTTAATACAAATAGGGAGGTCATTATCATGTCAAGAAAGCTAGTAATTGAATATCCTTATAATCTGCCTGATTTACTTCAGGAGAGTCCTGAAAAATTTGAAAGAGAAGCTAAAATGGCAATGGTGGTCAAACTATTTGAACTCAAACGAATATCCTCTGGTATGGCGGCAGAAATGGTAGGTATGGATCGAGTTTCATTTCTTTTCGAATTACACCAGTATGGGGTAGAAATGATAAATATAAGGCCAGAAGAATTAGCTTCTGATCTTGAAAATGCTTAAAAATAGCATATAATAAAATGGTGCCCCCGGTAGGAGTCGAACCTACGCTCAAGGCTTCGGAGAGTTTTGCCGAAGTTCCTTATGTTAGCAGCTTTTCTTATAATCCCTGTCATAACAGCAATCTAGTGTTGGAAATATCCCATATAGTTGTAAAATACTGTATATTTTACTGCGGTATTTAACGGTGGTTGAGGCTCACTGCGGTGAAATCACGGTGGAGAATCGAATAAAATCAGCATTTCAATTGGAGATGATTTACCATTAGAGAGGCTTCATTTTGTTCAGTTATTGATGGAGCTTTTCTGGGGTTCTGGGGCTTTTTGTTTTTATAACTATGGCCTTATGATAAGATAAAAGTAGAGAGTAATAAAGGGAAATTTTAATTCGGTTTTTTTCTTCCCATATAACTAATTTGTTGAGTCTGAAATTGTTTTTGCCCTGCGGTTTATATATTAACTATCAAAGGAGGTTTATATGTATAAAAGTATTTTTAAAGTGAAAAAGATGGATTGTCCCTCGGAAAAAAATCTAATTGAAACAAAACTTGGGTCAATTAAATTAATCCAAAAACTTGATTTTGATCTTGAAAAAAGGAAACTTATTGTTTTTCATTCACAAAAAGATGAAAGAATAAAAAATTATTTAGATGAGCTAAAACTGGATTCCAGATTAGAAAAAGTTATTGAAATCCAGGATGAAAATAATGAGATTACAAATGACTCTCAGAGTCAGAAAAAACTTCTAAAAACTGTTCTTTTAGTTAATTTTGGTTTTTTCCTTTTTGAAATGACTGCAGGGTTAATTGCAAATTCAATGGGGCTTGTTGCTGATAGTTTAGATATGTTTTCAGATTCAATAGTTTATTTAGTTAGCCTTTTTGCAGTAGGTGGGAGCATTCTTCTTAAGAAGAAAGTTGCAAAACTTGCAGGATATTTTCAAATTTTTATTGCATCCTTTGGATTTATTGAAGTATTAAGAAGGTTTTTTGGTTTTGGAAAAATGCCTGATTTTAGTACAATGATAATTGTATCTATTTTGGCTTTTATTGCTAATTTGTATTGTCTCTACTTATTCCAAAAATCCGATAGCAAAGAAGCACATATGAAAGCAAGTTGGATTTTCACTTCAAATGATTTAATTGTAAATTCGGGAGTAATTATTTCAGGACTTTTAGTTTATTTTTTTGACTCAAATAAGCCTGATTTAATAATTGGAGGTATTGTGTTTATTGTAGTAATCAATGGAGCTAGAAAGATTTTGAATTTAGCTAAATAATAATGTTTTTATATTTAAGTTCAGAAAGGAAAGTGTTAATCTATGATCTATCTTGATTATAATGCTACAACACCAATTGATAAGAAAGTAGCTGAAGCAATGGAAGAATATATTTATGGAAATTTTGGTAATCCCTCAAGCAGTCATGAACTGGGATCAAAAACAAAACAGGCTGTAGAAGAAGCTCGAAAAAAAGTTGCCAGTTTATTAAATGCTTCACCAGAGGAGATTATTTTTACTTCTGGAGGAAGTGAGTCAAATAACATGGTGCTCAAGGGTGTTGCCTATACTTATCAAAATCGGGGTAAGCATATTATAACTTCCGAAATAGAACATCCTGCTGTGATCTCTCCCTGTAAGTTTCTTGAGGAAAACGGTTATGAAGTTACTTATTTGCCTGTAGATCAGGATGGAGTAGTAGATATTGAGCAATTAAAAGCTGCTCTAACTGACGAGACAATTTTAATTAGCATCATGCATGCCAATAATGAGACAGGAACTATTCAGCCACTGGCAGAAATAGCTGAAATAGCCTCAGAAAACAACATTTTATTGCATACCGATGCTGCTCAATCTGTGGGGAAAATTGAAACAGACGTTAAAAAGCTGGGAGTAGATTTTCTATCAGTAGCCGGTCATAAAGTTTATGCCCCAAAAGGGATTGGTGCACTTTATATAAGAGATGGAATTGAGATAGAACCTTTAATTCATGGAGCAGGACACGAAATGGGAAAAAGAGCGGGGACAGAAAATGTAATTTTTGATGTTGCTCTTGGTAAAGCCTGTGAACTTGCGGAAAATCTGCTTCAGGAAAAGAAAGCTGACTTTGAGCATAATACTCCCGGGGAGATTAAAGAATTAAGAGATTATTTTCAGAAGCAGCTGCAGAAAAACTTTAAAGATCGAGTAGTTCTGAATGGCCATCCGACTAAACGCTTACCAAACACTTTAAATATTAGTTTTTTAGATTACAGTGGTCAGGAAATTCTGGATCATTTAGATAATATAGCTTTATCTACAGGCTCA
Organism: Halanaerobium sp. ST460_2HS_T2; assembly: GCF_003337665.1. Taxonomy (NCBI): domain Bacteria; kingdom Bacillati; phylum Bacillota; class Clostridia; order Halanaerobiales; family Halanaerobiaceae; genus Halanaerobium; species Halanaerobium sp. ST460_2HS_T2. The sequence goes on along the minus strand of NZ_QPJF01000011.1, from coordinate 57,353 downwards.
GCCTGCCATTCTGATTCAGTAGAAATTTCTTCGGTCTTAAAAGCTATGTCTGTGACTATGGAAACTGGAAGAGGTGCTGTGAGATTTAGTCTTGGTAAATATACAACCAGGGATGAAATTGAACATGTTTTAGATAAGTTAGAATCTTTACGTGAATTATAATATTTAGAGGAGGAGATAATTGATGGGGTAGAGTTAAGTAATATGACAGAATTTACTCAGTGGATTATTGAGGCTGATAAGGTAATTAATTTTTAGTGAATTTATAATTGTAAACTGAACTTAGAGATGATATCCCCTCAGAGAAGCTTCATTTTTTCGATTAATGATGGAGCTTTTCTGGGGGTTTTTGTTAATAATATCTGTTATTGGACAATTATCACTGTCTTTTGCTTTAATACAATCAAAGACAAATGGAAGAAATATTAAGTCCACAATGCAGAACAAAGGGGAAAAAGTTAGTATAGTAACAATAAAAACTGATTGAAAAAGAAGTTGAAAGGACTAACTCTTGTCAAATCTGATATTATAAAGAAAATATTAATATTAATCCAAGTGGAATACAATAATAGGCAAAATAATGAAGTTTTTGTTCCTTTATCATTTTTAAGAAAAAGTTAATAGCAAGATAACCTGTGATCATTGATGATATAGTAGCTAAAAATAGATAGAAATAATTTAGGTCAGTTGTACCATTTAAAGTTAATTCTTTTAGTTTGAGAAGAGTTGCTCCTCCTATGACAGGTATAGAAAGAATAAACGAAAATTTGGTAGCAAGTTCTCTGTTTAAATTTTTATATAAGCCGGCAGCTATAGTAGATCCAGAGCGAGATAAACCGGGGAAAATTGCAAGTGCCTGAGCTAGTCCTATAAAAATCGAATCTAAAATCGACATATCTTTTATCTGCCGTTTATTGATTGTTATTTTATTAGTTAGCCAGAGTATTATACCGGTAATTATTAAAAAAAACCCGACAACAGTTAAAGAAGAATTCATTTTTTCAAAAAAATCTTCAAAAAATATCCCTACAACTGCAGCAGGGATTGAGCCGATTATGATATATAGATTAAAAGTCTTATATTCATCCTTAAAATAAATCATATTTAGTATATCCTGGTAATACACAAAAAATATTGCCAGTAAAGTTCCAAAATGCAAAAAGATGTCAATTGTCAGTCCAGCTTTAATATCTAAAAAATATTTAAAAAGCACAATATGCCCTGAACTGCTGATTGGTAAGAACTCAGTTATTCCCTGGATTACGCCTAAAACTAAGTACTTGATAATTTCCATAAATAACCTCCAATATATTTTTATTAAATTATTATAGCATATAGTTTTCATTTTAACAAATTGAGTTTTTACTCCTGTTTCAATAATTTAATTAAGTCCGGTGAATAGTAGGGTGTAAGATTTTTTTGACGCTAGGGAAGAAATATAGTATAATATGTTTGAACATCTGCTCATACATTAAAAGTTTATTCTATTCTTTACTATTTTTATACAATACTAATGAAAACAGGGGGCAATCTGAAATATGAAAAAAAGATTTACAGCTATTCTTTTATTAATTGCATTTACAATAATTTACAAAAACTTTGTTCTGGGAGAGCGGCATTTGGAAAGCACAAGAGTTCCCAGAGGATCTATTTCTGTAAAAAAAGAACTTGATCTTAAGCGAAACTCAAAAGAAAATTCAGATTTTAGTTTGATTATAACGGAAAAGCGAAAAAATGCACTGGAGAGAAAGACCGATTTTGTTAAAATCAAAGACGAATTTAACCTCTCAGAGAATTCAGATCTTAATTTTGCAGAAAATCAGTTAGAATTTAATAATAAATTAGAATACATAGAAAAATTATATAAAGATAAAGACACAAAGTATAATATTGAAAGCTCCAGTCAGGGTTTTACTGAAGAATTAGTTAAAGAAAATAGTCGAAAGCCGGGCAGTAGAATTGGCTTAATTAATCAAATAAAAAAGCACAGAGTAGAAAACGGTGAAACTCTTTGGGATATTGCTCAAAAGCACAATGTGGATTTAGATACTTTAATTGGGGCAAACGATATTAATAATATTAATAAAATAAAACCCGGTCAAACGATTAAGGTTCTTCCAGTAAAAGGGATCTTATATAAAATAAGTCCGGGGGAGAATCTTTCATCTATTACTGATAAGTTTAATATAAGTTTAAACAAAATTATTGCCAGTAATTTAATTAATAATCCAAATAGGGTTCAACCTGGTGATACATTAATCTTACCTGGAGCAAAACCTGAATTTGGTTATCGTGATCGCCTTGAAAAAGTATTTACTAAACCAGTATATGCAAGAATCTCGTCTTATTTTGGTAGGAGATGGGGTAGAATGCATGAAGGTATTGATTATGCAGCTCCTTCAGGTTCGAAAGTGAAAGCATCAGGTGAAGGTAGAGTTGTATATAGTGGTTGGGCTAGAGGTTATGGTAAAACTATTATTATTGAACACCAAAAAGGAATGAGAACACTTTATGCACACAATTCTAAGTTGATAGTCAATACTGGAGATAGAGTTTCAAAAGGTGATTTAATAGCAAAATCCGGTAATACCGGTAATACAACAGGACCAAATGTGCATTTTGAGGTTCAGGTTAATGGAAGACCAGTTGATCCTTTATCATATATTTAAAAGGTTTACCTAAGGGTAAATCTTTTTATTTAAATAATATATGAATAAGTGCTCAATCATTGTTGACAAAAATCGAATTCAATGGTATACTATATATGAACAATTATTCAATTAATCATATATTAAATTATAACTAGGGAGGATTATTATGCCAGAAAAAGCAGAAAATAAGAAAAAGAAATTTGAACTAGAAGGTTTGGCCTGTACTAATTGTGCAGGTAAGATTGAGAAAGAAGTTAATAATTTAGAGGATATAGAAAAGGTGAGTTTGAATTTTGCTACCAGCACGATTACTGTTGAAGGAGAGGGTGCTGATAATTCATTTGAAAATGAATTGCAAGAAATTGCAGATAGAATAGAACCTGGCTTAACTGTTAAGGAGTCTAGAAATAGACGAAAAAGAGCTAATCAAAAGTCTGATCACAACCAGGTCCATGAACATAATCACGAGGACGGTCGTGTAAATGATCACGAAGAGAGTCACGGACATGATCGCGATCATGGGGTTGACGATGAAAATTCTTATCTTAAAAAACGATTCTGGCCGGGAACAATAATTTTTGCTCTGGCAATAATTCTATTCGAACTACCATTTTTGGAAGTAGAATTGGGAAGTTTATCAATATATCTGGAATGGCTACTTTTTGGTTCCAGTTACCTGCTTATCGGTGGACCAGTATTAATGGCAGCTTTCAAAAATATAAAGCGAGGCCAGGTCTTTGATGAGAACTTCTTAATGAGTATAGCAACAATTGGAGCTTTTTCTATTCAGGAGTTTCCTGAAGGTGTAGCAGTAATGCTTTTCTACATGGTTGGTGAGATTTTCCAGGAAAGAGCAGTTGACCGTTCCAGACGCTCAATTAAAAAATTAATGGATATAAGACCTGATTATGCTAATTTAAAACTTGAAGATACAACAAAAGAGGTTGACCCTGAAGATGTTCAAATAGGTGATATAATAATTATAAAACCTGGTGAAAAAGTACCACTTGATGGAGAAGTGCTTGAAGGAAGTTCTATGGTAGATACTTCAGCACTTACCGGGGAATCTGTTCCGCGTAAAGTTGAAACTGGTGATGAAATTTTGAGTGGAACAATTAACAAAGATGGTTTATTAACAGTAGAAGTGACAAAAGAATATGGTCAGTCAACAGTATCTAAGATTTTGGAACTTGTGGAAAATGCCAGTGCAAAAAAAGCACCAACTGAGAAGTTTATTACTAAATTTGCCCGTTATTATACACCGGTTGTAGTCTATTCGGCTCTGGCTATTGCGGTCTTACCGCCACTATTTTTACAGGGAGCAGCCTTTGCAGACTGGTTTTATCGAGCTCTTATCTTTTTAGTTATTTCCTGTCCCTGTGCACTTGTAGTATCCATTCCGTTAGGATTTTTTGGAGGAATAGGTCGAGCATCGCGACAGGGCGTTCTGGTTAAAGGTGGTAATTATCTGGAAGCACTGAACAATGTTAGTCAAATAGTATTTGATAAAACTGGAACTTTAACTAAAGGAGAATTTGCTGTTAGTAAGGTGGAATCATATAATGGCTTTAATAATGAGCAGATTTTAACTATGGCTGCTTATGCTGAAAGTCATTCCACCCACCCGATAGCAAAGTCCATTGTCGAAGCGTTTGACCAGAAAATTGATAATCAAAGAATAAAAGATTATCAGGAAATTTCTGGACACGGGATTAAAGCTGTGGTTGATGACAAAGAAATTCTGGCAGGTAATATCAAATTAATGAATAAAAATAACATTGAATATCAGGAAGTTGATGCAGATGGAACAATTGTTTATCTAGCGATTGAAAATAAATACGCAGGTTATATAACAATTACGGATGAATTAAAAGAGGATTCGATAAAGGCAATTAAGGGTTTAAAAGAATTAGGTATTAAGCAGTTAACTATGTTAACTGGTGATCGGGAGGCAGTTGCCGGGAGAGTAGCCCAGCGGCTTGGCTTAGATAATTATTATTCTGAACTTCTACCGGATCAGAAGGTAGATGAAATTGAAGAATTACTTGGCAGACAGAAAGAAAATGATAAACTTATCTTTGTAGGAGATGGAATCAATGATGCACCTGTTCTGGCTCGCTCTGATATAGGTGTTGCTATGGGAGGACTTGGTTCAGATGCAGCTATTGAGGCGGCAGATGTTGTCTTAATGACAGATGAGCCTTCAAAATTAATTACTGCTATTAATACTGCCCGGAGAACAAGAAAAATTGTCTGGCAGAACATTATTCTGGCCTTAGGTGTAAAAGGTATAGTACTTATAATGGGTGCTGTGGGTTTAGCAACCATGTGGGGAGCAGTCTTTGCCGATGTAGGTGTGGCATTAATTGCTGTCTTTAATGCTATGAGAATTAGCCGTAATGTTTAATTAAGCAAGTAAAAAATCCCTCTGAAGCTTAAAAATAATTTCATCAGAAATATGTTTGGATAAAATCTTCAGGGGGAAATCATTTATAAGGCTGTGGGGGGATTATAATGAAATATTATGATATCTTTTCTTATCTATATGATCTACTAGCACCTGACTGGTATTATCACAAGCCGCGAAAATTTGCTATTGAAAAACTGGATTTTAAAAAAAACAGTAATATAATAGTTTTACCCTGTGGAACTGGACAAAGTTTTAAATATCTTAAAAATCAGTTGAAAAGTAATGGTTTAATAATTGGTATTGATTATTCTGAAGGAATGTTGACAAAAGCCAGAAAAAAAATTAGAAAAAAAGGTTGGGATAATATAATAACTTTACATGAAGATGCTGCTAGATTTAATAAATCTGATATTGCATCTATTTCAGAAGAAGAATTAAATATTGATGCTATCTATCTCGAATTGGGTTTATCAGCTATGCCTGAATGGAAAAAAGTTATTGATAAAAGTCTTTCGCTTGTAAGGGTTGGCGGTAAAATTGTTATTATGGATTGGTATATGGAAGAACCCAATTTATGGGGCCGTTTTATAGACTTAATTGGTAATGCTGATGTTACTAGACCAACCTGGGAGTATTTAAAAAGCAGAAAAGAAGTGAAAGATTTTAATTTAAATCACAGTTTTAAAAATGGCGGTGTCTTTGTTGCTTCAGGATATAAAGTTTAACCCCAATAATTGCTGCTGTATAATTTAGATTAAAGTAAATGCCTTCTATTAGAAATTAATCTATGTTAAAATAAATATAAGGTGCTAGTTTTGATTTGGGGGAGATGATTTAATGGCAAAAGACAAAAATTTTTGTGATATGTGTGAAGTGTTTGACCCGGATGAGCAGGTTGTAAATTTAATGAAAGACCGTAAACTTCAAAAAAATATTGTTTATCAGCTTTCAGAACTATTTAAGACCATAGGAGATCCAACACGGATAAATATTTTATATGCTTTAAAAGATAGGGAGTTATGTGTTTGTGATTTGTCTGAAATACTGGAAATGAGTTCTTCTGCAATATCTCATCAATTAAGAGTTCTTAGGAACAATAACCTAGTTAAATATCGAAAGGAAGGTAGGTCTGTTTATTACTCTCTGGATGATAATCATGTTTTATGTTTGTTTGGACAGGGTTTGAATCACGTTTTAGAGGATTAATATTTTTATCTTTAGATGTAGTTTATAAAAATTAAACTTACTGGATTTTTCAGAAACAATGCATTTTATTATTGAACTATAAATTTGGGTGCGATTATTCACCCTCAGAGAAACCTTCATTTTGTTCAGTTATTGATGGAGCTTTTCTGGGGGTTTTATTTTGTATAATATTTTCTTCAGGGGGACTTAATAATTAGATATTATTTCGAGTTTTATGTAATATAATAAATTTAGGCTCAAGTAGTAAGTTGAAATATCAGGGAGGTGTTGAAAATGAAAGATAAGAAAAAAGTAGCTAAGAAAAAACCTGAGAAGAAAGAAGAAAAAAAGGAAATAAAGAAGTAATTCCTTTAATAAGTCAAAACTAAACAATGTATATTTTTCCCTGTAGACTAATAGTTACAGGGTATTTTTTGTTGAACTATTTGATTGGTGAAGTTGATGAGTGTTAAAAACCTCCGCACATATCTATAAGTGCGGATAACTTTAACGGATTGAACAGTTTACATGTTTAGCTTAACTATAAATTATTATAATGTAAGGTGTAATCGAAATGAGTACACCTTGTTTAACATCGTAAAATTTAATATAGGTTTAGTCTGAACAACTATTATGAGAATCAGCTGATAGACTATTTTTTTGACTATAATCTAAACTTTTTAACGAATATGATATTTTTTATACCGATTTTGCTGAAAATATTGCTTTTTATCACTAATAGTTGTATAATTTAATCAATGGAGGTGATCAAATGAAGGAGAGAATGCTGCGTCTGCAGCAGGTACAACTGAAAAATTTCAAGAATGTTAGGCAGGGTCAGATTGATTTTAACAGTTATAAAAGCGAAGACTTTTTTTCTAAAACATCAGATGTGCTGGGAATATACGGCCAGAATGGTTCTGGTAAAACTGCTCTTATTGAAGCTTTGTGGATACTGAAACTGGTCCTGCTTGGAGAATCTCTGCCTGGAGATATTAAAGATTATATATACCAGGGTGAGAAAGAAGCTGCTATAAATGCTGTTTTTTCTATGTCTTTGGGAGAAGATAAATATCAACTCTTTTATGAAATGGTAATTGAAAGAAGAGAGAATGCTGCTCCAGTTATTATCAAGGAAGATCTATCATATAAGAAACTTGAAGAAGATGGCTGGACATATAAGAGGGGGATAATAACTCACAACCTTGATGAGAAGGAGCAGTTGTTAAGTCCCCAAAAGAATTACAATTTGCTTACAAAGAACAATAAAGATGCTAAAGTGGATCTTAAAGTGGCTAAGGAGCTTGCGAAAAAGGAACAAACATCCTTTATTTTTTCTAGTGAGATGGATCATATTTATAAGGGTAATAAAGCCTTTAACGAATTTGCTGATATTATAATGGAGATTAAACAGTATGCTCGTATGAACCTGTTTGTGATCAGAAATTCTCGTTCAGGTATGATCAATGCAAATCTAATTATACCTTTCTGTTTTCAGCTTAGTGATTCAGAGAGAATAGAAGGTGGAGATCTGGCAATAGCTCTGTCTGAGCCGACAACAGTTCCTGAGCGGGTCCTCTCTATTGTCAAAAATGTTATCGAGAACTTAAACATCGTCTTAAAAGAGATAATTCCAGAGCTAACAATTAAAATTAAAGAGTATGGAGAAGAATTGGATGAGAATGGTGATCCAGTTATTAAAATAGAGCTGCTGGCAGAAAGAGGAGAGATTAAGATTCCTCTGAGATATGAATCAGATGGTATTAAAAAGATTATATCTATCTTGAGTGCAATGATTGCTATGTATAATAAGCCCGGTATTTGTCTGGCAGTGGATGAACTTGATGCTGGTATATTTGAATATCTTTTAGGTGAAATTCTGGAGATCATTCAGGATAGAGCTAAGGGACAGCTGGTCTTTACTTCTCATAACTTAAGACCACTGGAGAAACTGAATAAAGAGTCACTTGTTTTTACAACCACTAATCCTAAGAATCGATACATTAGATTTACCAATGTAAAGGAAACCAATAATCTAAGAAGCTTTTATTATCGTGGAATTAAGTTAGGTGGACAGGACGAGGAAGTTTATGAGAGAACAAATGAATACAAAATAGCCAGAGCTTTTAGGGCTGCTGGTAGAGTTGATGCTGATGACTAGAAAATTAATTCTATTCTTAGTAGAAGGTATAACGGAGGAAATATCTTTTGGTCTTATTTTTTCTGAGATATTTGAGGATAAAGAGATTGAATTTCAAATTGCTCGTGGAGATATAACTACCAGTAATGAAGTTGATTCTCGTAATGTCATCAGGAAGATAAATGAAGAAATTAAGTCATTTATGGATAGAGAACATTACAAGAAAAGTGATATCTCAGAGATAATTCATTTACTAGATACTGATGGAGCATATATCAGTGAAGATTTGATCGAAAAACATGATAAGGATAAGAATTACTATTATGTTGATAAGTTATGTACCAGACATCCTGAAAACACAAAGAAAAGAAATAATAAAAAAAGTAAAATTATGGATAGACTAAGTAGCCATTCAAAAATTAATGGAATTCCATATAAAGCTTACTACCTATCCTGTAATTTAGAGCATGTACTTCACAATGATGCAAATGTTGATGATAATCAAAAAGTAGAAAAAGCTGAAGAATTTAGTGATAGCTATTTTGAAAGGGAATTAGAGTTTTTAGATTTTATTAGAAAGGATAGTTTTGCTGTCGAAGGTGAATATGAAGAAACTTGGGAGTTTATTAAGCAGGGAAATAACTCCTTAAACAGATATAGCAATTTACACCTTGTTTTTGAAGATTTTTAGCATTTTTAATGGCATATTTTCCTATTAGTAATATGAAAACTAAACAAATGGTGCCCCCGGTAGGAGTCGAACCTACGCTCAAGGCTTCGGAGGCCTTTGCTCTATCCACTGAGCTACGGGGGCATTACTTAAATTATTTTAACAGACAGTTTGAATAATGTCAATAAGTTGTATGATTTTAAGTATTATTAGATTATTTGCTTAAAAAGATTATCAATATTTTTGAATCATATATAAATTCTTAAAAAAATTTAGCATAAAGAAATTATTTAACAGATATAAATTCTTTTAAATGCTACAATTTTTATAAATACAACTATACAGGGGGAGAAAATATGATTAATATTTGTGATTCTGATGAGTGAGCACCATCATGAACACGATCATTCTGCAGTTGAAAATATTAAATTTGCCTTTTTCTTAAATTTATCATTTTCAATTATTGAAATTATTGGTGGTTTGTTAACAAATAGTATGGCAATTTTGTCTGATGCCTTACATGACCTTGGAGATTCAATTTCTCTGGCAGTTTCCTGGTATTTGGAGAACTTTTCGCAAAAAAAAGCAGATGATGATTTTAGTTATGGTTATGCTCGTTTTTCTCTGCTGGGAGCTTTAATTAACAGTATAGTTTTAATTTTAGGATCGTTTTTTATATTATCTGAAGTGGTTCCAAGACTTTTTAATCCTCAAACTGTTCATCCTGAGGGAATGTTATTTTTATCTATTTTTGGGATAATAATCAATGGAATATCTGTTTTAAAATTGCGAGGGGGCAGTTCTTTAAATAAAGAGGTGGTTAGCTGGCATCTGATGGAAGATTTACTTGGTTGGACAGCAATTTTTATTGTTAGTATAATTCTGATTTTTAAAAGTGTTCCTATTTTGGATCCTCTTTTATCTTTATTAATTAATATTTACATTTTATATAATGTTATATCAAAGTTGAAAAGAGTTTTAGCTATATTTCTACAGGGGGTTCCAGATGACATTAATATTGAAAATTTACAACATAAAATTGTTGAACAGAGCAATGCTCTTGCTGTTCATCATACTCATGTCTGGACATTAGAGGGTGAGAAAAATTTCTTGAGTACACATCTAATTGTCAAAGATCAGATAAAAAGAGACGACATTATTGAATTAAAAACAAAAGTTAAAAAACTGCTTGCTGAAGAAGGAATTGATCATGTTACAGTTGAAATTGAGTATGAAAATGAAGAATGTGAGTCTGAAGACTGTAGGGCTTAAACCTGGAATTTACTTGACACAAATCTTTTAATATGGTAAAGTAATTAAAAATAGAAAATTGTCTTATCGAGAGTGGTGGAGGGATCTGGCCCTGAGAAACCCGGCAACCAGCAGTTATACTGCCCGGTGCTAAATCCAGCAGGTTAAGCCTGAAAGATAAGTAGTTGTGAAGCCCACTTCTACTTAAGAAGTGGATTTTTTCTTTTTTATGTTATTTTTTAAACATAAAATTTTAGAAGCTTTTAATAATTAAGCAGAGAGTAATTTGATTAGAGCTTATAAGTAAATAACTTTTAAAAGTAGTAGAGCAGTATGAGGAGGTTAAAATGAAAATTAAAAGTATTTTTGACGAAAAAGAAGTGGTATTTTCTCTGGAGGTATTTCCTCCCAGAGCAGATGTGCCAATTGAAAATATCTATCAAACTTTAGAGGAGCTGAAAGATATTGACCCTGATTATATAAGTGTGACCTATGGGGCTGGAGGTGGAGTTCACAAAAATCGAACCTGTGAACTATCTTCAATTATTAAAGAAAAATATAAGGTAGAAGCACTGGCTCATTTGACATGTATTAACTCTGATCAGCGGACTTTAAATAAAATACTGGCCAGACTCAAAGCAAAGAATATTGATAATGTGTTGGCTTTGCGGGGGGATAAACCTGTTGATGGTGACCCATTAGGAGATTATAATTATGCTTATCAGCTGGTTGAGCATATCAAACAACAGACTAATTTTGGAATTGCAGCTGCCTGTTATCCAGAAGGCCATTTAGAAACAGAGAGTCTGGATCAGGATATTGAGTATTTAAAACAGAAGGTAGATTATGGAGTGGATTATTTAATCTCACAGATGTTTTTTGATAATTCTCTTTTTTATAAATTCAGGGATAAAGTAGAGGAGAAAGGGATAAATGTACCAATTGAAGCAGGAATAATGCCGGTAATAAATAAAAAGCAGGTTGGAAGAATTATAGAATTATCTGATGCTTATTTTCCGGATAAATTTCAGAAGATTTTAGATAAATATGAAGATAATCCTGAGGCTTTAAGAGATGCTGGAATAGCATATGCAGTTGAACAGATAGTTGATTTGATTTCCAGTGAAGTAGATGGAATCCATCTTTATACTATGAACAACCCTTATGTGGCTCGTAGAATAAAAGAAGCCGTTGGTTCTTTAATAACCCACATTAATGGTAAAAAGGTTGGTTAAAATGGAATTTAAAATTGACAGAAAAGAAGTTTTAAGATACTTACAGACTGCTAAAGATATAGAAGATAAGAATATAAATCGTCTGCTTGCTGAATCAATTTCAGAAATAAAAGAGTTGATTAATTTTCGTTATCTATATCATAAATTTCCGATTGAACATACAAAAGAGGGTGTGAAAATAAAAAATACTACTTTAACTTTAAAAGGTAGAAGTATTAAAAAACATCTCCAAAATTCAGCGGAAATTTATCTAATGGCAGCCACACTTGGAGCTCAGGTAGATAAAAAGATTTCCTTTTATGAGAAAATTTCTGTAACTAAGTCAATGATTTTTGACGCCTGTGCCACTACAGCGATTGAAGAGGGTTGTGACCGGGTGGAAGCTGAAATTAAAGAGAAAGCACTAAAAGAAGGGAATGACGATATAACATTTCGCTATAGTCCTGGATATGGTGATCTCGGTATAGATATTCAAAAAGAATTTCTAAGGATTTTGAAGGCACCAAAAAAAATTGGCTTAACTGCTTCCAGCTATAATATGCTGCTTCCGACTAAATCTGTAACTGCAATTATTGGGGTTATAGACAAGAAAACAGCTGCAGAAGAACATTCAATTAAGCAGGAGCAGAAAATAGAAAATTCGAAAGATGGGGACTTAGAATTTGAAAAAAGGCACTGTAAAAATTGTCTTCTGTATGAAGATTGTGAGCTTAGAAGAAAGGGGATTTACTGTGGAGCTAAAGGCTAAATTGGGTAAAGAAATAATTTTATTTGATGGGGCAATGGGTACAGTACTTCAGCAGCGGGGGTTAAAGGCTGGCGATGTTCCAGAAAAATTAAATATTGAAAATAGCAAAGAAATTATTGATATTCATAAAAGTTATCTTAAGGCTGGTGCTGAAATTATAACTACCAATACCTTTGGAGCAAATGCTTTAAAAATGCAAGAAATTAAGTATTCAGTTGAAGAAATAATTACAGCTGGAGTGGAAAATGCCAGGCAGGCAGTAATTGAGTTAGGTGTTGACGCTGCAGTAGCTTTAGATATGGGACCTCTGGGAGAACTCCTGGAACCAATGGGCAGTTTAACTTTTGATGAAGCATATGATCTCTATCAGCAGCAGGTTCTGGTAGGAGTTGAATATGGTGCCGATTTAATACATATAGAAACAATTTCTGATCTTTATGAAGCCAGAGCTGCAGTACTGGCAGCTAAGGAAAATTCCAATCTGCCTGTATTCTGTACATTAACTTTTGAAGAAGATGGCCGCACTTTTACAGGTGGCAGTATTCGTTCTATGATATCTGTGCTGGAAGGTCTGGGTGTTGATGGAATTGGACTTAATTGTTCTTTAGGGCCGGAAAAACTGGAACCATTAGTAGAAGAAGTTTTGGAGTATTCTGAGAAACCAGTTATTCTGCAGGCAAATGCAGGTTTGCCAATAGTTGAAGATGGAGAAACTGTATTTAAGATTTCACCTGAAGAGTATTTTAAGCCGTTGGCAAGATTATACGAAAAAGGACTGGCAGTTGTTGGTGGTTGCTGTGGCACTAACGAAGAGTTTATTTCTTTGATTGCAGATAATTTAAAAAACAAAAAAGTCAAAGAACGGAATGTAATTAATGAAAGTTTTGTTTGCTCGCCTTCTCAGTATGTTAATCTAGCAGGAGTTAATGTAGTGGGAGAAAGAATTAACCCCACCGGTAAAGCAGCATTTAAACAGGCTTTGAGAAATGATGATTTAGATTATATTCTCAAGGTAGCGGTTGAAGAAGTTGATGCAGGAGCAGATATTCTTGATGTTAATCTGGGACTGCCTGAGATAGAAGAAAAAGAAATGATGGTCAAAATAATTAAAGAGCTGCAGGGGATTTTGGATACTCCCCTTCAAATCGATTCCAGTGATCCTGAAGTTATAGAAGAAGCTTTGAAATATTATAATGGGATTGCCATTGTCAATTCGGTTAATGGTGAAATTGAAGTTCTCGAAAATACTTTTCCTGCTGTTAAAAAATATGGAGCAGCAGTAATCGGACTGACTATGGATGATGATGGGATTCCTGATACTGCTGCAGGTCGTTTTGAGATAGCAAAAAGAATTGTAAAAAAGGCAGCTGAATATGGAATTAGTAGAGACAAAATTATTATTGACTGTTTGACACTTACTGCTTCAGCCCAGCAAGAGGGAGTTAAAGAAACTCTTAAAGCTTTAAAAATGGTAAAGAACGAACTGGGAGTCAAAACTACACTTGGAGTTTCCAATGTTTCTTTTGGGCTTCCAGCGCGTCCTGTTTTAAATAGAACTTTTTTGAGTATGGCCCTTTATCAAGGCTTAAATTTACCGATTATTGATCCTAATGATGAAGAGATGATGGCAGCTGTTAAAGCAGCAGCTGTTTTAAATAATATTGATCAAGGAGCAACAGAATATATAAAATATATGGCAGAAGTAGAGACTAATTCAGCTAAAACAGAAAATTCTCAAGAAAAAAATAAAAGTCATGATTTAAAAACAGTCATTGTAAAAGGTCTAAAAAGTGAAGCTGCTAATTTAACTGAGGAAATTTTAAAGGAAAAAGAAGCACTGGAAGTAGTAAATTCTTACCTGATTCCTGCTTTGGATATTGTGGGTAATCGCTACGAAAAAGGTGAAATATTTTTACCTCAGTTAGTGCAGTCGGCAGAAACTGTTAAAGAAGCTTTTGCTATTTTAAAACAGGATATGGCCAGTAAAGGGGGAAGGGATATTTCCAAAGGTACGATAGTAATGGCTACTGTAAAAGGGGATGTCCATGATATTGGCAAAAATATTGTTAAAACAGTACTTGAAAATTATGGATATCAGATTATTGATCTGGGACGCAATGTTAATATTAAAGAGGTAGTCCAGGCTGTTAAAGAAAATCAAATTAAACTTTTGGGATTAAGCGCTTTAATGACTACGACAGTTAAAAATATGGAAAAAACAATTAATGCTGTTCGTGAGATATCACCCACAACCAAAATTATGGTTGGAGGAGCAGTTTTAACGGCAGATTATGCTAAAATGATTGAAGCTGATTATTATGCTAGAGATGCCAGAGAAGCTGTTGAAATTGCCAGAAAAATATTTACTGATTAACTTTTATTTTAAGCATTTTAATAATCAAAATGCCTCCAATTTAAAATCTGGAGGCATTACTAATTTTGCTATTCTGTTATTTCACTATTTTCTTGTTCAGCAGCAAGCTCAGCATAATGAATAGCGTGTTGTTTTAACTCAATTATTTTTTCTTTTGTAATACTTCTTACTATTTTGGCAGGTACGCCTAAAACCAGACTGCCGGGCGGGATAACAGCATTTTCGGGGACAACTGCTCCGGCCCCTACAATTGAACCTTCTCCAATTTTAGCTCCACTTAAAATTGTAGTGTTCATTCCAATTAATGATTTATCTGCAATTTTACAGGCATGAATTACTGCATTATGACCAATTGTTACATAATCACCGATTTCAACTCCTCTGTTTTGCTCAACATGAATTGTTGAATTTTCTTGAACATTGGAAAATTTACCAATTTTGATCCTGGCAAGATCAGCTCTAACTACACTATTATACCAGACACTACTGTGTTCAGATAATTCTACATTACCAATTATTTTACTTCCGGGAGCAATAAAAGTGTTTTCGGCAACTTTGGGACTATAATTTTTAAATTTATAAAGCATTTTTAAAACCTCCAGTCATTTTACTCTAATTAATTATTTCTATTAAAAAGATAAAACTCCTCTTTATAAAGGTGATTAAACTTGCAAGCATTGTTAAAATAA
Organism: Halanaerobium sp. ST460_2HS_T2; assembly: GCF_003337665.1. Taxonomy (NCBI): domain Bacteria; kingdom Bacillati; phylum Bacillota; class Clostridia; order Halanaerobiales; family Halanaerobiaceae; genus Halanaerobium; species Halanaerobium sp. ST460_2HS_T2. Next base: position 42,000 of record NZ_QPJF01000011.1, on the reverse strand, counting down.
TTTATAATTAAAGATGTATGAAATTAGAGGTGAAAAATATGTCAAAAAAAAGAGTGGCTATTTTTGGTGGAACCTTTGATCCGCCACATTTAGGGCACTTTATTTTAGCTGAACAGATTGTAAACCGTTTTGATCTGAATGAAGTAATATTTATGCCTGCTGGTAGACCGCCACATAAAAAAAACAAGGATATTTCACCTGATTTTATAAGATTTAGTATGTTAAAATTAGCAGTAGATAACAATAAAAACTTTTTGCTTTCTGATTGGGAATTAAAAAATGATGGGTATTCATATACTGCAAAAACTCTGGCGCAGTTTGTACCCCAGTTAGATGCAGAAGAAGTTTTTTTTATTATAGGCGCAGACTCTCTCGCTGAAATTTTCAAATGGAAAGAACCTGAGTATCTATTATCTGAAGGAAAGTTTATTGTTTTTAATAGGTATGGTTATAATTTTGAGGATATTTTAAGTCAGCCCAAATATTTACCCTATCTGGATAATATCCTGACATATCAGGGGTTGAATATAGAAATCTCCTCTTCTTTTATTAGATCTGAAATAAAAAAGAATAAATCTATTCGCTATTTAACTCTGGATAGAATTGCAGAGTACATAATGGAAAATAATCTTTATAGGTGATTGGATGTCATTAAACAAAAAAAATTCGAATTCAAATCTTGATTTAGAAAAAATAAAATCACTGCTGGGAAAAGAAAGGTATCAGCATACAAAAATGGTATTGAAATCAGCTTTAAAACTGGCAAAAAAACTTGGCTTGGATTTAACTAAAGTAGAAACAGCTGCTTTATTACATGATATTGCTAAAAGCAAAAGAGATTTTGAATTAAAAGAAATAATTAAAGATTCAAGATGGGAGCCTGATCAACTCGAATTAGAGATAGAACCGGTTTTACATGCACCGGCAGGAGCTGTAATGGCAGAAGAACTTTTTGGTGTAACTGATTTGGAAATTCTGGAAGCAATTAGATTTCATACACTTGGTCATCCGGAAATGGGAAAGATTGCTCAGGTGATTTATGCAGCTGATTTTATTTCTGAAGATCGTAATTTTGATGGTTTAGATGGGATCAGATCAGAAATTGAATCAAATTTTTATTTTGGACTTTATTTAATAACTACTCATATTTTTAGATATCAGCTGGAAAAAAATAATTTTATTCATCCGTATTCGAATGATTTACGAAATAAATTATTAAAAAAAAGAAGTGATTAATAAATGTTGGAAAAATTAACTGACTGGAAATATATTGCATTAATAATATTTCTAGTTATAATTGGTGTTGCAATTCCCTTTTTGTGGAATGATGAATTAAGTCAGATTTCATCAAGTGGACCTTTTAAAGAAAATAAAGTAAACATTCTGGCTGTTGGGTATGATTCAAATGTCAACGGCCCTTCACGAGCAGATACTATTATTTTAATTAGTCTTGATGTAGAAACGAATGAGGCAGGATTAATCTTTTTACCGCGTGACACTTATGTGAATTCTGACAAAAGAAAATTTACCAAATTAAATTCTTCTCATGTTTATGGGGGGATTGAATTAACCCGCAAAACTGTAGAAGAAATGTTAGAAATTGATGTAGACTATTATCTGGAAACAGACTTTAGAGGTTTTGAAAAGATTATTGATCGTCTTGGTGGTGTAAATATTAATGTTTCTCGAAACTTACACTATGTTGATAAAGCGGGAGGCCTTTATATTGATATTCCTGCTGGTGAGCAGACTTTAAATGGAAAAGAAGCTTTAGAATATGTGCGCTACAGAGATTTAAGAGGAGATATTGGAAGGATTGAGAGACAGCAGAAATTTTTAGATGCTGTTTTAGCAAAGGTTCTTTCTCCTACCATAGTCACTAAGATTCCCGGAATAATAAAAGAGGTTAATAATGCTGTTAATACAAATATTCCGATTCAGGATATTACACCATTTTTAAACACAGCTAAAGAGATTGATCTCAGTAATATAGAAAGCAAAATGTTGCCTGGTAAAGCAAAATATATTAATGGAATTAGTTATTGGGTTCCTGATATGCAAGCAGCGGAAATAATGGTTGATAATTTGATAAGAAATAAATCTTATCTAAATAATAAAGACTATCAGCTCAATATTTTAAATGGAGTTGGCGAATCAGGTGCAGCTTCCAAAACGGCAGAGCTACTTAAAAAATATGGCTTTCAAATTGCAGATATAGGTAATGCTGATAATTATGCTTATCAAAACTCAATTATTAAATATTATGTGAAAGATGATCAGGAGACTGCTGCTAAGATTGCTGAATTACTTGGAGGTAAAACTGAATTTATAGAAACAGATAAAAATGTTTCTGAAGAAAAAAATAATAAGATAGAGGTTATAGTTGGTAAAGGCTATAGCAAATCTGTCTGAGGAGGAAGTTATTAATGTCAGATTTAAATATTAAAGATATTGCTTTAATGGCTGCTGATGCTGCCGATGATAAAAAAGCTGAAGACATAGATGTTTTAAATGTACAGGGCTTAACAGTAATTGCTGATTACTTTGTACTTTGTAGTGCTAATTCGGATAAGCAGGTCAGAGCGGTTGCCAGAGCTATTGAAGATAAGTTAGCAGAAAAAGGTATTGAACCTAAAAGAATGGCAGGAATGAATGATGCCCGTTGGGTCTTGATTGATTATGCCGATGTAATTGTTCATGTCTTTCAAAAAAGAGAAAGAGAGTATTATGATCTTGAAAGGCTCTGGTCAGACGCAGAGAAAATTCTGCGGCAGGAAGAGCAAGATAAAGAGTAGACTGACCCGAGTTTAATTTTATTTTATTATAGAAAGATAAAATTTCAATTTAATGAGGAGAGTGAAGATCTTTGCAGGACTATTATCCGTTTCAAAAAGTAGAGGAAAAATGGCTTAAAAACTGGGAGGAATCAGATTTACATAAAACTGGAGATGATCCTGATAAGGAGAATTATTATGTTCTAGAAATGTTCCCTTATCCATCCGGTAATTTACATATGGGTCATGTGAGAGTGTATTCAATTGGTGATGTTATTGCCCGCTATAAGAGAATGCAGGGTTATAATGTTTTGCATCCAATGGGATGGGATGCTTTTGGCTTACCTGCAGAAAATGCAGCTATAAAGCATGGAAATATTCATCCAAAGGAATGGACCTGGGATAATATTGCTCATATGAAAGAACAGATGAAGGCTATGGGTTTAAGTTATGACTGGGATCGCGAAGTAACAACAGCAGCAGAGGACTATTACAAATGGACTCAATGGTTTTTTACTAAGATGTTTAATGATGATTTAGCTTATCGTAAAGAATCTACTGTTAACTGGTGTCCTAGTTGTGAGACAGTATTGGCAAATGAACAGGTTGTAAACGAATCCTGTGAACGTTGTGGTACTGAAGTAGATAAACGTGATTTAGAACAGTGGTTTTTAAAAATTACTGATTATGCAGAAAGACTTTTAGATGATCATCAGCTACTGGATGGCTGGCCCGAAAAAGTTAAATTAATGCAAAAAAATTGGATTGGCCGAAGTGAAGGTACAAGAGTTAACTTTAAGCTGCCAAAACTTGATAAAGATTTGGAGGTATTTACCACCAGACCTGATACCCTATTTGGTGCAACTTATATGGTTTTGGCTCCTGAGCATCCTTATGTCAGAGAATTAACTGAGGGTACAGATAAAGAGGAAGAAGTTGAGACTTTTGTTAAGAAAGTTAAAAAACAAAAAGAACAGGAAAGAACTTCAGCAGAATCAGAAAAACTGGGTTTATTTACAGGTGCTTATGCTGTTAACCCAGTTAATAATAAAGAGATACCAATTTATATAGCAAATTATGTACTGATGGGTTATGGAACAGGTGCAATAATGGCTGTACCAGCTCATGATCAGCGAGATTTTGATTTTGCCCGTAAATATGATATTGAAATAAAAGCTGTAATCCAGCCGGAAGATAAAGAAGAAGAACTGGTTGGTAAAAAGATGGATGAAGCCTACGCTGGAGATGGATATTTAATTAATTCTGGTAAATATAATGATTTAAGTGTAGAAGAAGCTTTTGACAAGATGGCAGAAGATTTTTCTGAAGCAGGATTCTTAAAGGTTGAAACCAATTACAGATTACGTGATTGGTTAATTTCCCGTCAGCGATACTGGGGAGCTCCAATTCCGATTGTTTACTGTGATGATTGTGGTCCAGTTGCAGTGCCAGAAGAAGATTTGCCGGTTAAATTACCTCATGATGTTGAATTTTCTCCAACCGGTGAGTCTCCATTAAAAAAAGTAGAGAGTTTTGTTAATACTACCTGTCCTGAATGTGGTGCTCCAGCAAGACGTGAAACTGATACTATGGATACTTTTGTTGATTCTTCCTGGTATTTTATGCGTTATGCAGATCCTAAAAATGAGAAACAACCTTTTACCAAGAAAAATGTAGATCAGTGGTTCCCTGTTGATCAATATATTGGTGGAATTGAGCATGCAATTTTACATCTTCTATATGCTCGTTTCTTTACAAAAGTTGTGCACGATATGGACCTGACTGATCATGTAGAACCATTTACAAATTGGTTGGCTCAGGGAATGGTGCTTAAAGATGGAGCAAAAATGTCTAAATCTAAAGGAAATGTTGTTGATCCCAAAGATATTCTTGCTGAATATGGTGCTGACACGGCCCGATTATTTATACTTTTTGCTTCACCACCAGAAAAAGATTTAGAGTGGAGTGATAAAGGAGTTGAAGGAGCTGATCGGTTTTTAAATCGTGTTTGGCGTTTTGTAACTGAGAACCTTGATTTGATTAAAAACGCTGAAGGAAAAGTTGATGTTGACGTTCTGGATAAAGAGGCTAAAAAACTTTATCGGTCAATGCATGCCAGTATCAAAAAGGTGACTGAAGATGTTGGTGAAAGATTAAACTTTAATACAGCTATCAGTGCAATTATGGAATTAACAAATGAAGTATATTCTTATCTTAATGACCGTAGTTCAGAGAATACAGATGCTGTGTTAATTAAAGATGTAGCTGAAAACATTGTGCTTTTACTGGCTCCATTTGCTCCTTTTATTACAGAAGAGTTATGGGAGTATTTAGGACATGCCGGAAATGTTCATCAGGCAGTCTGGCCTGAATATGATGAAGAGGCTCTTAAAAAAGATGAAATTACTATTGTTATTCAGGTAAATGGTAAAGTAAGAGATAAGATTAATGTGGCTGCCGATGCGCCTGAAACTAAAGTAAAAGAAAAAGCTATGGCTGCCGAAAAAATTCAATCTTATCTTGAAGACGGTAATTTAATTAAAACTATTTATATTCCAAAGAAATTAGTTAATTTAGTCATTCAGTAAAATTTACAGTTGACTTGTATTATTCGAATTATGTTAAAATAAATAGTTATTTTTTAAATAGCTCCTGGAGCTGAATGTAAATTCAGTTTACAGGAGTTTATTTATTAGTAACTCTTATTTATAAACTTGATAATTCAACTATAAATTGATAAAAGCTGTTGACTTTGAAAATCGTTTTCAGTATAATAAAGTTAGAGAAATAAATATCGCTGGTAAAGTTAATTTAAATAACTAAAGCTTATTTATAAAAAGAAGCAAAGCAGCAGGAGGTAAAATTGATGACTTTAGTTGATATGAAACATGGACATAAATTTATAATAGATAAAATTGAAGATAAGGATACTCGTTTACAGGCCTTGCGTTTTGGAATTAGTGAGGGTTCGGAAATAGAGTGTGCTGGTTCAATGCCAGGTGGACCTGTTATTTTAAAGAAAAATTTGCAGGAGATTGCTATTGGTCGCAGGACAGCTGAGAAAATAAGTGTCAAGAAAAAAGGAATGATTTAATTGAACGACTGCAGTCAGATAAATATTGATAGTGAACTGCAGGCTAATAAAAAGATAGTGCTGGCTGGAAATCCTAATGTAGGTAAATCAATATTTTTTAATTATCTTACAGGGATTTATGTCAGTGTTTCTAACTATCCCGGGACTACCCTTGATATAAGCAGCGGGAAAATGGGAGATGCAGCTGTTTATGATACACCAGGAGTTTATGGAGTCGGTTCCATAAATGATGAGGAAAGAGTAGCCAGGGATTTTATTATGTCTGCGGATATTATTATTAATGTTGTAGATGCAAGCCATTTAGAAAGAGATCTTTTTTTAACACAGCAGTTAATTGATCTCGACAAAAAAATAATTGTTGCTTTAAATATGATGGATGAAGTAGAAAAAAATAATATTTCTATTGATCTGGAAAATCTGGAAAAAGAGCTGGGAGTTCCTGTTATTCCCACAACTGCTGCTAAAAATAGAGGTTTAGATCGGGTTAGAGATTCAATTGATAGTGCGGTTAAGGGTAATAGTATATTTTCCAACAACTCTAATTTAGGTCAGAAATTAAATAATATAAGAACAGCAGTGAAAAACACAGCTGATGCTTTAATGATTCTAGAGGAAGATGAAAATATTCGCTGCAATTATCCTGAGCTTCAGAATATTCCTGATCTCAGAGAAGAAATTTATACTGCTCGTCGTCAGAGGGTAGATCAAATTACAAATAGTGTTTTGACATATGATCAGAATACAGGTCAATTTGCTAGAAAATTGGGTTCATATATGTTGAAACCAGCAACTGCAATTCCGATGCTTTTAGTGCTTTTATATTTTATTTATCAATTTATTGGAGTTTTTATTGCGCAGACTGTTGTAGATTTTACAGAAGGATATATTTTTACTGATATTTACGAGCCATTTGTTAGAAATATAATAGCCAGTTCAATTGGTTTTGATAACTTTTTTGGTCAGCTGCTGGCTGGAGAATATGGGATTTTAACCATGGCGGTAACATATATTTTTGGCCTTCTTTTGCCTTTAGTTGCCGGTTTTTATTTTTTACTTTCTTTACTAGAAGACTCGGGTTATCTGCCAAGAATTGCTGTTTTGATGGATCGATTACTGCAAAAAATTGGTCTAAATGGAAGGGCAATTATCCCTATGCTTCTGGGCTTTGGCTGTGTGACCATGGCTACTATCACCACCAGATTATTGGGGACCAAAAGAGAAAGAATTATTGCTATTTTTCTTCTTGGTCTTGCTATCCCCTGTTCAGCTCAGCTTGGAGTTATTGCAGGGTTAATAGCTCAGCTTGATCTTGTATATATTTTAGTATATGTTCTAACAATATTTGCTGTCTATGTTCTTGCAGGCACCTTCTTAAATAAAGTTTTGCCTGGTGAATCAAGTGATCTCTTAATTGATCTACCTCCGATTCGATTACCAGATCTTAAGAATGTTTTTAATAAAACCTATCAGCAGACAGTAGCTTTTGTTAAAGAAGCTGGTCCTATCTTCGTTTTAGGTGCAGCTTTAATTACTGTGATGCAGAAAACAGGACTTCTTGCTTTAATTACCAGCCTGGCAGAACCAGTAACTGTTAATTGGTTGGGACTGCCTGCGGAAACAGCTACAGCTTTTGTAATGGGAATAATTCGTCGTGATTTTGGTGCTGCAGGATTGACTGCCATTGCACTGACTCCAGCTCAGGTAACTATTTCTTTAATTACTTTGACTCTATTTGTACCCTGTATAGCAGCAATGATGATTATGGTTAAGGAAAGAAATTTTAAAGAAGCAGTTTATATTTGGTTTGGAAGCTGGATTACAGCATTTATAACTGGGGGGCTTGTTAATTTTTTGATATTTTAAATTAACTTAATTTAATTGAGTTAAAATCTTGACTGTCTATTTATTTGATATTAATTTTAAAAGAAAGAGGGTGCAGCAGGTTGGATAATTGTAATTTGAACAAACAGAACAGTGAGGATAAGAAAATAATTTGTCCTACCTGTGGTTATAAGATGGAAAAATTTAAAACAATTAAATGTCCGCGCTGTAATAGTTATTTATTCAAAAAGTGTTCTGAATGTGATAAATGCTCTTTATTTTAGAAATTATTTCTGTTAAAATATATTTGGATTAATAAACTGAAGCTTGATCATGATTTTTGTAATATTTGTTTTTGATTGGATTTATATAATTAATTGAAGAAAGAGTGATTTTGATGAAGGAAAAAGCAAGAGTGATAAAAAAAGAAGATGGTCAGAGTTTGGTTCAGATAATAAGGACATCTGCCTGCAGTCACTGTGACGAAAAATGTATGCTGGCTGATGATTCACATGAGGTAGAAGAGATGGAAGTTCTTGTAAATGATCCAATTGGAGCAGAGGTTGGTAATATGGTTGAATTAGAAATGGGGGCCAGGCCAATTTTGTTTTCTGCTTTTATTGTTTATCTTTTGCCTTTAGTAGCTATTATAGCTGGTTATTTTGCCGGCAGCAGCTGGTTATCTGTGTTTGTCAGTAGTGCAGAAATAGCTGGAATTATTGGCTCTGGAATCGGATTTTTACTTTCATTTGTTTTACTGAGAGTTTTTGATAAAAAAGCTGGATCTAAAAGTTATTTTCATCCTGAAATAACACGAGTTGTAACTCACAATGGATTTTATTATGATAATTAAAATATAATGAAGGTGATCAGGCGGCAGGCTGGATGCCTGCCTGGAGCCTGGACTGCAATGGTTATCGACTGGACTTAGAGGTGGTTATATTTTTTATCGATTTTAAAAAAGAAAGTAATTAATATATATAAATAATTTATCAGAATATTTTTACTTTTTAAAAATACTTGCAATTCTCTTAGGACAGCTATATAATTATAAAAAATAAGATTCATAATAAATAAATCCAGTGAATGAGAAAGTAAAAATAATTTTGCTTTTAGAAGCAAGGTGGAGTAGCTGAAAGTCCATCAGGTAGATTATTTTGAAACGCACTCAGGAGGATCTCTGTTGAAAGAAGTAGGTGGAGACGTCGGACACGCGTTAAGTTCTAGAGTGGTCAGTTATTGCTGGCAACTGGAGTGGTAACACGGGTAATTCCTCGTCTCTTTTGGTTAAGAGTACGGGGGTTTTTTAGTTTATAATGGTTTTTATAAGATCATTGTTTTTTTAACTTGATATTTTAGTTTTTTAAATTATTAAAGTAATTGAAGAATTAGCAAATAATTTTTAAAAGCCAGCGAGAATTTAAGGAGGAGATTATTATGGCTTATAATTTAAAAGGAAGAAATTTATTAACTCTTAAAGATTTTTCAAAGGACGAAATTAATTATTTATTATCTTTATCGGAGGATTTGAAGGCCAAAAAGAGAGCAGGTATTGAAGGGAAAAGTCTCTCGGGGAAAAATATTGCTTTGATTTTTGAAAAGCCATCTACCAGAACCAGATGTGCTTTTGCAGTAGCTGCAAAAGATGAAGGGGGAATGCCTGAATATCTTGGTAAAAATGATATTCAGCTTGGAAAAAAAGAGACTGTCGCAGATACAGCAAGAGTATTGGGGAGAATGTTTGATGGAATTGAGTTTAGAGGCTATGAACACAAAACTGTCGAAATTTTGGGCGAATATGCGGGTGTCCCAGTTTGGAATGGATTAACTGATCTTTATCATCCAACTCAAATTCTTGCTGATTTTTTGACTTTAAAAGAGAACTTTTCTAAACTGGAAGATTTAAATTTGGTTTATACTGGTGATGGAAGGAATAATATGGCGAATTCGCTTATGGTGGGTTCAGCAATTATGGGAATTAATTATACTATTGTTGCTCCTAAAGAACTCTGGCCTGATAAAGATCTGATTAAAGAGTGCAAAAAAATAGCAGTTGAGTCAGGAGCAAAAATTGAAATAACAGCTGATATTAAAGATGGTGTTGAAGGTGCTGATGCAATCTATACTGATGTCTGGGTTTCAATGGGTGAAGAAGCTGAATTCAAAAAAAGAATTGAACTTTTAACTCCCTATCAGGTTAATATGGAAATGATTAAGCTGACAAAAAATCCAGATGTTATATTTCTGCACTGTTTGCCAGCTTATCATAATACAGAAACTGAAAACGGTAAAAAAATATTTAAAGAATATGGATTGAAAGAAATGGAAGTTTCAGATGAAATTTTTGAGAGCAAGTATTCTAAGGTTTTTGATCAGGCTGAAAATAGAATGCATACAATTAAAGCTGTTATGACAGCTACACTATAGGGGTGATTGCAGTGATGACAGCAGTTAGCAGAAAGAATAAGTATACATGTCGACAGGGTAAATTAGTTGATGCAGAGGAAATCCATATTTTAATGCAGCAGGCCTTTGCAGATTATGCGAAGAAAGATGATGGAGAGAAAGTAATTAACTCTGCCTTAAGAGAAGAATTAGAAGCTGTAAAGGCAGATTTAAATAGAAATACTGTATTGGTGCTTAGTGATGGAGATCAAATAATTGCTTCTCTTAGACTGGAAGAGATTAGCGAGAAAAGATATCTTCTTAAACGTTTTGCAGTCTCACCTGATTATCAAAATCAGGGACTTGGAACAATGCTTTTTCAGCAGGCAGTAGATAAATTAAAGAATTTAGATGCACATTACTTACAGCTCTATTCTTCTTTAGAAGATAAAAAATTAATAAGTTTTTATCGGGGACTGGGTTTTAATTGTCTGGAAACAGACCATAGTAAAGGTTATGAACGAGGTCTCTGGGTAAAAACAATTAAATAAATTTGTCGAAATTCCCTCGACAAACTTCATTTTAAATAATATTAAATTATTTAAGAATGGAGAAGTGAGAAACCCACTCTGTTTGCGAGCAGTGTGGGTTTCCTTATATCTGTTTTTTAAAGGTATTAGACTATTTTGGCAGAAATAATATTATAGGATAAAATTATAAATTTGGGGGAATTGAAATGCAAAAAAAGGAGATTCTGCAATCTATTCCAGCTGTAAATGATTTTTTGGCTTCACCTGAGGCTGGTTTATTAATAGAAAAATATTCAAGAAAAGAATTTTTAAAAGTATTGAGAGAAGAACTGGATAAAATTCGCAGTCAAATTATTAATTCCAGAGTTGAAATTCAGGAAGATGAATTCGATTATAGTTCTTTAAATATAAAAATTATAATAAATAATCTAGCAGAAAAATTAAAATTAGAGTCAAATGTTGGCATAAAAAAAGCTATTAATGCTACCGGAGTAATTATTCATACCAATCTTGGTAGGTCAATATTGGCAAAAGAAGCTTTAAATAAAGTTATGGAAGTTTCAGAAAATTATTCTACTCTGGAACTTGATCTTAAAAGTGGTCAGCGCGGTTATCGCTCTAAAAAAGTCAAAAAAATATTTAAGGATTTAACTGGAGCTGAATCTGCTGTGGTTGTTAATAATAATGCGGCAGCAGTGATGCTGATTTTAACTGCTCTGATGCGGGATAAAGAAGTAGTAATTTCCAGGGGTGAAATGGTTGAGATAGGTGGCTCTTTTCGAATTCCTGAGGTGATGGAAAATAGTGGGGCTATTTTAAAAGAAGTTGGTTCTACTAACAGAGTTTATGTAAAAGACTATTTGAATGCTGTTAGTGAAAAGACTGGCGCTTTTATAAAGGTTCACCCAAGTAATTATAGAATCGAAGGTTTTACACATTCAGCCAAAACATCAGAACTGGTAAGAGCAGCCCAAAAAAATAATCTGCCAGTAATTGAAGATCTAGGCAGTGGAATCATATTCAACTTAAGTGAATATGGTCTTCCAGATGAGCCAACTGTAAAAGAAAGAATAGAAGCCGGGATAGATATTTTAACTTTCAGTGGTGATAAGCTTTTAGGGGGGCCACAGGCGGGGATTATTGTTGGTAGGGAAAAATATTTAAATCAGATTGAATCACATCCAATGATGCGAGCCCTGCGAGTAGACAAAATGACTCTTGCAGCACTGGAAGAGACGCTTAATCTTTACTATAATTTTGATGAGGCAGTTAAAAAAATTCCAACTTTAAAAATGATTACAGAAAATCCAGAAAATGTTAAATTAAAAGCTCAGCAACTTTTAAAGAAGATTAAAAAAGTAGAAGGATTAAAGGTTGAATTGGTAAAAACAGAGGCCAGGGTAGGTGGAGGAGCTTTTCCGGTAAGTACTTTTGACAGCTATGGGTTGGCAGTTGAAACTGGAACAAAAGATATCGAAAATTTCGTTTCAAAACTTAGAACTTCAAAAAATTCTGTAATTGCTAGAATTCAGGCAGACAGAGCAATTTTCGATTTGAAAACTGTTAGATCGATACAGCTTGATCAATTGGCTGCTTCTATAAATAAAGCCGTATCTGAGGTGTTTTAAATGAGTAAAAATGTAATTGTCGGTACAGCAGGTCATATAGATCATGGCAAAACAACTTTGATTAAAGCGCTAACCGGAGAAGATACCGATCGCCTGCTGGTAGAAAAACAGCGAGGAATTTCGATTGAATCTGCTTTTACACATTTGGAAAACAAGGAAACTCAGGTGCGCAATTTAAATCTGGGAATTATAGATGTTCCAGGTCATCAGAAATTTGTTAATAAAATGCTTGCAGCAGCAGGTGGAATAGACCTGGCTTTAATAGTAGTGGCAGCAGATGAAGGTGTAATGCCTCAGACAAAGGAACACCTTTCAATATTGGAGTTAATGGGAACAAAATCAGCTCTAATTGTAATTAACAAAATAGATCTAGTTGATAAAGAATGGCTTGCTTTAATAAAACTGGATATTTTAGACCAATTTAGCGGAACTTTTGCAGATAATGCAGAAATTTTGGAGGTTTCAGCAGTTAAAGAACAGGGAATAAAAAAATTAAAAAATAAAATAATTGAACTAGCCGCTAAGATGAAAACAAATTCGACTGGGCAAATTCCTTATTATCCTATAGATAGAGTTTTTTCTTTGAAGGGACAGGGAACTATTATTACTGGAACTCTATTTACAGGAGAATTTTCTTCAGGACAGGAATTATATTTATACCCAAAAGCAAGGAAGATAAAAATTAAAAGCATGGAAAATTATCGAAAAAAAATTAAAAGAGCAAATTCAGGCACCAGAGTGGGTCTTAATATCAGTTATCCAGATAAAAATGAAATCAGTCGCGGTGATGTTATCTCTACTGCTGAGTCTTTACTTAGTACCAAGTATGTGGAAGCAAAATTGAAGATTCTTGATTCAATAAATTTTCGGGTAACAAATGGGGACAGAGTTCATTTTTATGCTGGTGCTAATGAGGTGATGGGAACTCTTAATATTTATGGAAGAAAAGAAGCTTTTCCCGGAGAAGAAATATTTATAAAAATCAAGCTTGAACAAAAAATATCACCTTATTACAGACAGAAATTTGTGCTTAGGCGTTTCTCGCCTCTGCAAACTATAGGTGGTGGTGAAATACTAGAAATTGATCCTCCTCCCAGAAGAAAAAAAGATTCGAAAGAAGTAATAAATCATCTAAATTTATTAAATGAGATAACTATCAAAGATACGCTGGAGTTATTTATTAAAAATCAAACTATTACTTATCTAAATTTTTTAAAAAAGAAAACTTCTTTAAAGACTGAAAACATATTAAGTCTCCTTTCAGAATTAAAGGAGGCAGATAAGATTTTGGAACTAAAAACTGATTATAGTTTTATTCATCACGATAATTTTAATGATTTAGCAGATAAAATAAGCAAAGTTATAAATGATTATCATCAACAGCACAGACTTAAATTAGGAATTCCCCGAGAAGAAATTCGTTCCAGACTTACCTTAAGTTTAAACAAAAAAGAATTAGATAAAATATTAAATATCTTATTCGATAAAAATTTACTAATCGAAAAAAAACATCTTGTTGCTCTGCGAAATTTTAATATTAAGCTGACTGACAGAGAAAAAAAACAGAAAGAGTATGTTATAAATAAAATTAGAGAAAATTATTTTGCTCCTCCAGGCAGAAAAGAACTTCTGGCAGAAAATCAGGAGCTGGAATCTATAATAGATTATCTTGAGCAGACTTCAGAATTAATCCGTCTGGATCAGGATCTATATTTTGATAAAAATATTTTTTTAAGAATAAGAATAATTTTACAAGACTATTTTAAAACAAATAAAACAATTGAACTGTCAGAATTTAGAGACCTATTAGATAGCAGCCGTAAATATGCTCTTGTACTTTTAGAAAAATGTGATCAACTTCAGCTTACTGTGCGCAGAGGAGATATTCGTTATCCTGGAAATAAACTCTAGTGGTTTTTGATTTTTGGCTAAAGAGATTAATTCTTTTATTATAACTGCTTGAATAACTGGAAATATCATGTTAAAATTATTAAAGAAAATAGTCGGGAGTGGCTGTGTCCATGGTGGACATCCTGGACTTCAAATCTAATGGCAGGCAGGCGGACCTGTCTGTGGTGGGTTCGATTCCCACACATTCCCGCCATTTGACTGCAGTCTGAGGGCTGTAGTTTATTTTTATTTCGTTATATATTTTATATTATTTTGATATATTTTAAAACAAACACATATGAGGGGAATAAAAATGTATGGACTGGTGCTTGAAGGTGGGGGAGCAAAAGGAGCTTATCATATAGGTGCTCTGAAAGCTCTTAAAGAACTTAATATTGAAATCGAAGCAGTTGCTGGCACCTCAATTGGAGCAATGAATGGAGCTATGTTTGTCCAGGATAAACTGGATCTAGCCTATGATTACTGGTATAATATTTCCACCTCCAAGGTTCTAGATATAGAGGATAAATATTTATCTGAGCTGTTGAATTTAAGTATTAATCAAAATAATTTATCATATTTTATTAACAAAGCGAAAGAAGTATTACAGAATAGAGGTCTCGATAATTCGTTTTTACGAGAAATTCTAGAAGAAAATATAGATGAGGAATATTTAAGAAAATCTAATATTAATTTTGCAATAGTTACTCTTTCTCTAAGTGATTTAAAACCGCTGGAGTTATTTTTAGAAGATATTCCGGAGGGAAAAGTTATTGACTATATTATGGCCAGCTCTTATTTACCCGCTTTTAAGATGCAGAGAATTGACGGTAAAATTTTAATCGATGGTGGGTTTTATGAGAATTTGCCAATAAAAACTCTCCAAAACAAAGGATATAAAAATATAATAGCAATTAGAACTTATGGGCTTGGAGATATAGAAAAAAAGACTGATAAAAAACAAGAATTAATTTTTATTAATCCCAGTCAGGAACTGGGAAGAATGTTAAATTTTGATCAACAAAATGCTCGTAAAAATATTAAAATGGGTTATTATGATACACTGCGGTATTTTAAAGACCTGGCTGGAGATAAATATTATTTAAATATTAAAGAGAATGAAAGTTATTTTATTAATTATTTGCTGAATCTTGATGAAGAAATTATAAAAAGACTTTTAAAACAATTATCACTGGCTGAAAAACCCTATCTTCGTTCGTTTTTCGAAAATTTAATCCCTAAGCTGGTTAATATGTTAGAAATTGATTATAGTTCCAGCTATACGGTTATTGTGACCAGATTATTGGAGGAGTTGGCTGCTTCTTTGAATATTGATCGGTATCGGATTTACAGTTTTGAGGAACTATTAAAACTGGTTAGAGAAAACTATCAGCAAAAAGATGAAAGTTTAGCCAGAAAACTGCCAGCTTTTATTAAAACAAGTACATTACTGCCCGGGCAGCTCAAAAAAGATTTGTTAATTGATATAGCAGAAAAATTATTCATAAAAACAGGGAGTAAGTAATTTTAATCAATAAAGCAAATAAAGTTAAAATAATTGTTTGATTAATAGAAACAAATATTAATAAATAAAAAGGAGTTAACTGAATGAGTGCACTTTTAATTGGAATAGCAGGCGGAACTGCATCAGGTAAAACAACACTTGCCAGAATTTTAAAAGATTCTTTTCAGGATAATGTTACAATCTTAAAACATGATTATTATTATTATGATCGTAGTCATTTTAGAGTTGCAGATCATAAAATTAATTTTGATCATCCTGATTCTTTTGAGACTGATCTGCTGGTAAAACAGCTGCAGGAACTTAAAGCCGGTAAAACTATAGAGAGACCAGTTTATTCTTATAAAACAAATGAAAGACTTGCAAAAAAGAAAAAGGTCCAACCGGCTCCGATAATTATTGTGGAAGGTATTTTGATTTTTCATTATGAAGAATTAAAAAATCTTTTTGATTTAAAGATTTATGTTGATACTGATGCTGATATCAGGCTTTTAAGAAGAATCAGTAGAGATATAAAAGAAAGAGACAGAACTTTTGAGTCTGTTAAAAATCAATATTTAAAAACTGTAAAACCTATGCATCAAAAATTTGTTGAACCCAGTAAGTATCAGGCTGATATTATTATTCCTCATGGAGGATTAAATGAGATAGCCAATGATTTAATAATAAAAAAAATTAAGGATCATTTAAGACAAATTTAGAAAATAGCAGCTAAGGCTGCTATATTTTTTTGGTTAAATTGTAAAAAAAATACAGGAAAACTAAATTTTATCTTGAATAAAGATTTAGGAGGTGTAATAATGTTTAAAAATAAAGTCAATTTTATTTTAGTAGTATTTGTGTTGTTGATAGTTTTTATTTATTATAATCAGGATCCTGAGTCAGTTCTGGATTCCGGTTCAGAAAGTAATCTAAATATTTTAGAGACAGGTAAGATGCAGGATAATATAAATAATGAAGAACTAGATAAAAAAATTGTTGTTCATCTGGCGGGAAATGTAAAAAAACCTGGAGTATATAAATTAAATAAAAATGACAGGTTGGTTGATTTAATTAAGGCTGCTGGCGGTCTTAAAGAAAAGGCTGATCTGGCTAAGATAAATTTGGCTGAAAAATTATATGATGGCCAGAAAATATTTATTGAAGAAAAAATGAAAATTAAACCTAGTTCGACTTTTGCTGATCCAGAAAATGAAGTAAATGAGAAGTCTGTAATTAATAATTTTTCAGCTAATAGTTCTTTGATTAATATCAATCAGGCTGATCAAAATCGCTTAGAAAAATTGAGTGGAATTGGTCCTGCCAAGGCAGCAGCTATTATAAAGTATAGAGAGCAAAATGATTATTTTTCTCGTAAAGAAGACCTTTTAAATGTGAGTGGTATTGGAGAAAAAACGCTGGAAAATATTAGAGATGAGATTGTTTTACAGTGAAAATTAAGAGGAGACCTGCTTTTTTTCTGGCTGCAGCTTTAATGACTGGAATTTTAAGTAGTTATTTACTGATTAAGATGGAACTAATAGATATTCTAAAAATATTTATATTTATCGAAATAGTATATCTGTTTTTTTATATTTTCTTTATTTTAAATAGCAGCAAAAACTCAATTTATATCTGGCTGCTAATACTTTTTCTGATTCTTGGTAGTGTTTTATATAGCTTTCAGGAATATAAATATAGAAGTAATTACTCCTGTATAAATTCTGCTGATGAGGGTTTGAATAAAGTTCTGGCTGAAATTAAATTTGATATTGGTGATCTGGAAAGTGATCAGATTTGTCTTAAACCAGTTAGGATTAATGGGAAAAAAACTAAATATGGTAAAATAATTTTAAATTCTAAAATGATTAAGAGGTTTAATGATGGTGATCTGGTTAGCCTGGAACTGAAATTAAATAAACCGACTCCTGCTTTAAATCCGGGTGCATTTTCTTATCTTAAATATTTAAAAAAGCAAGAAATTTATCTTCAGGGGTGGGACCCTCATAATATTAGTCTGCTCAGGCAGAAAAAAACATTTAGAAACTTAATTATTAATATTAAAAAAATTTTTATCAAAAAAATAAATTGTTTATTCTCTAAAGATAAGGCTGCCTTTATTAAAGCAATTTTGCTTGGTGAAAGAAAATATTTAAGCTATAAGCAGGAGTCACTGCTTCGAAATGCAGGTGCCAGTCATTTGCTTGCTATCTCGGGACTGCACATGGGTATTTTAATTTTTACTTTCTCTTTTATTTTATTTAAACTCTGTTCTGAAAGGAGAAATGCGCTTTATTTACTTAGCATTTTAACTTTTATCTATATTATCATGGTCGGGGCTGCTATTTCTATAATTAGGGCGGCACTACTTGCTTTATTATTTTTATGGTCAGATGAATTTAATCGTGAGGGAGATTTTTTAAATATTATTTCTCTAACTTTAATTGTCAACCTGATTATAGATCCTTCTGCTTTATTTAGTGTATCTTTACAGCTATCTTATATTCTTGTACTGGCACTATTTTATCTAACTCCTTTATTTAATCAGTTTTTACCGGTTTTTTTTGCTGTCTCAGTTTCTGCACAACTTTCTTCTCTGGCTGTAGTTGCTTATTATTTTAATGAATATTCTTTTATTGCTTTAATCACAAATCTCTGGGCAATTCCATTGATTACAATACTTCTACCTTTAATATTTTTTATACTTATATTTTCTTTTATAAGTTTAAATCTGCTAAAAGTCCCTGTTCTTTTAGTGAGCCTGGGATTGAAAATTTTATTTGCTGGTCTGGAGCTGATGACTTCGATTCAGGGTAAAGCCCTGATCATTGCTCACCCTAAAGTAATAATTGTTATTTTTTACTACTTGCTTTTGTTTAGTTTACCCTATGTTTATCAAAAAAGATATATTAATTTAAAAGCCAGGCAGTATAGAATCTGGCGGTTAATAGTTCCAGTTCTATTAACCATAGTTATAATTTCTTTTTTTATAAATCCAACATCTGGTAATCTGGAAATAAATTATTTAGCTGTCGGACAGGGAGATGGGATATTAATTCAATTTCCAGATGGCAAAAATATGCTGCTTGATACAGGACCTCCAGGTAGTGAAGGTAGAAATATCGAATACAGTATTATCTCATATCTTAATTACCTTGGCATTAGAAGTCTTGATTATCTGATGATCAGTCATTTTGATGCAGATCATGCAGGAGGACTTAGCCATCTGCTTCAGCGGAAAAATGTTAAATCAATTATGATTCCTCCCTATCTGCAAAAAACTGATTTACATTATCAGCTGGCAGCAGAAATAGATAAAGATTCGAAAGTAAACTTTTTAACTGCAGGCATGAGTTTTAAAATTGCTGATTGTTACTTTAAAATATTGAATCCGGCGCCAGATAATATTAGCGAAGATCGGAATGAAAACTCAATTGTTTTTCTACTGAAATATAAAAAAAGAAATTTCTTGTTTACAGGTGACTTATCTAAAGATGGGGAAGCAAAAATAATTAAAAAATATAATCTACCTGAAATTGATATTCTCAAGGTAGGTCATCACGGCAGTAAAAGCTCAAGTGGGAAAATTATGCTTTCACAATTAAAACCTAAGCTGGCTATTATCTCTGTTGGCAGAAATAATTTTGGTCATCCTGCCAGAGAAGTTATCAATAGATTTAATAAGTTAAAAATAAAATATTTACGTACTGATCAGCAGGGAATGATTAAAATAATTTCTGATGGTCAAAATATTAAGCTAAACACTTTTAAATAAAAATTCAGTTGAGTTATTTTTCTGACTGGAGAGGATCCCTAAAATATGTTAAACTATAATAGCAGATAAAGTTATTTATAATTATTGAGGTGTAATAAAAATGGATGTAGAAGGATTTATTAAGAGTGAAAAAAAAGCAAAGAGTTTATATTATATTTATGCAGAAAACTCATATTTAAGGAATAAATTTAAAGAGAAATTTATCGCAAAATTTGTGCCGGAGTTAATAAGGGATTTTAATCTTTCTTATGTTAATCCGGGAGAAGACTATTTAAAAAGACTTTCAAATGCTGTTCAGACTCCTCCGATGGGAGCAGAAAAAAGATTTGTTGTTTCTCATTTTGGTGACGATGAATCTTTAAACCAGAAAGAAAAGCAGAAGCTTCTGGATATTTTTAATAATTTAGATAAGAGTGTAAGTCTGCTATTTCTAACAGCAAATAAGGTGGATAAAAGAAAAAAGTTTTATCTTAATTTAAAAAAAATTGCTGTGTATCAGGAATTTGAAACTCCTCGTTATCGAGATTTGGATCAGTGGATTGTCAAGCGTTTTCACAACCATAATAAAAAAATTGATAGACAGAGTGTAAAAATGCTGGAAAATATGTTTAGTAACAAACTGGAAATTTTAAATAGTGAAATAGAAAAAATTATGACTCGCTATCCAGATAAGCAGAAGCTCTCATATTATGATCTTAAGGCTATAATCAGTAGAGAAAAATTTTTAGAAGATGAAGAAATTTTTAGTTTTTTAGATTTGATTGGTGATAAAAAAACTGATCAGGCTCTTTTGACTTTAAAAGAAATGTTAAATAAAGGAGTATATCCTCTGTATTTACTGACAATGCTCAAGAATCAAATTGAACTTTTGATGCAGGTTAAATTTTACAGTCAGTATACTCATGATAACCGAGAAATAGCCAGGAAAATAAATAAGCACCCCTATCCAGTAAAAAAAGCAATGCAGAGATGTAAAAACTTTACTCAAAAAGAACTTGAAAAAATTCTAGAAGAAATTTTACAGGCTAATTATCATTTTTTAACCGGTTACTACCCAGATCAGAATACCGCTTTAGAAATGATTATAATTAAATCAATTGCCTATTAAAAAAATCCAGCCTCAGCTTCAGACGAAGGGGCTGGATTTTTATATTTAAAAACAAAAACTCACCCAGCTGGATGAGTTTAATAATTTAAAAGATAGCTATCTTTTAAACAAATTCAATTTTAAATTACATATTATTATACATCTTTGTGAGGCGGGATTTTTTGCGGGCTGCATTGTTCTTATGAATAATATTTCTTGTTACAGCCTTATCGATGACCTTTTTAGTCTCTTTTAACTGTTCTGCAGCAGCTTCTTTGTCCCCTGCTTCAACTGCTTTTTCCATATCCTTAATCGCATTTTTTAATCTGTCCTTCCACTCGCGATTTTGAGCAGTTTTCTTTTCTGTGATTTTAACTCTTTTCTTAGCAGATTTAATAATAGGCATCTAACTTCACCCCCTCTTAAATGTAAGTATTTATACTCTCAGACTTAATTTGCAACATTTCAATTTTAACATGTTGTTCTTTAAAATGCAAGAGTTAAATTTAAAAAATCAGTCCCAGGTTAAAAGAGTTTAAAGATATCTATCTTAATTAAGGCAGCCTAAAAAGAGAATTGATTAATAGAGCCAAGTATAATATAATAAAATTGCTGTAAATATATTTTGGTTAGAGCAAAATGATTCAAAAAAGGAGGAAGTTTTTTTGCAGACTGAAAAAATAAGAAATTTTTGCATAATTGCTCATATTGATCACGGGAAATCAACTCTTGCTGATCGTATGTTAGAATATACAGGAACTATTACAGACCGTAAAATGCAGGAACAGGTTTTAGATAAAATGGATTTAGAAAGAGAAAGAGGGATAACAATTAAGGCTCAAGCAGTAACTATTGAGCATCAGGGGTTTGAGTTAAATTTAATTGATACTCCTGGCCATGTTGATTTTGCCTATGAGGTTTCTCGATCTCTGGCTGCCTGTGAGGGAGCTCTTTTAGTAATTGACGCTGCTCAGGGTGTGGAGGCACAGACTATGGCCAATATTTATCTGGCCTTAGAGCATGATTTAGAAATTATTCCGGTTATTAATAAAATTGATTTACCGTCCGCCAATCCTCAGCGAGTTAAAGAGCAGCTTTTAGACATAGGAATAGATCCGGATGAGGCGATTTTAGCCAGTGCTAAAGAGGGAACCAATATTGATCAGATTCTAGAAGCCATTATTGAGCGTGTTCCAGCACCTCACAACGGGGAAAACAAAGCTTTAAGAGCTCTGGTTTTCGATACTCTTTATGATTCCTACCAGGGAGTAATCGCTTATGTAAGAGTAATGGAGGGTTCGGTTAAAAAAGGGGATAAAATTTTATTAATGTCCAATCAAAAAAGTTATGAGGTTGATGAGGTTGGATTTTTTAGCCCGGCTATGCAGAAAAAAGACGAATTGAGTTCAGGTGAGGTCGGTTATATTATTTCAGGGATTAAAGATGTTCGAAACTGCAGGGTCGGAGATACAATTACTTTAAAAAATAATCCAGCTAAAAAAGCTCTTCCTGGTTATCAGAAAGTACAGCCGATGGTATTCAGCGGACTTTATCCGACTGACAATGCTGACTATGAAGTATTAAAAGAAGCTTTAGAAAAATTACAGTTAAATGATGCATCCTTTACTTTTGAGCCCGAAACCTCTGAGGCGCTTGGTTTTGGCTTTCGCTGTGGCTTTTTAGGGCTGCTGCATATGGAGGTTATACAGGAAAGACTGGAAAGAGAATATGATCTGGATCTTGTAATTACCGCTCCCAGTGTTGAATATCAGATTATCAAAAAGAATGGTGAGCAACTTAGAATAGAAAATCCGGCAGCTTTTCCCGAACAAAGCGAAATTGATAAAATTAAGGAACCTTTTGTAACTGCAGAGATTCATCTGCCGGAAGAATATGTTGGTCAGGCAATGGAGCTCTGTCAGGATAATCGGGGTGAATTTAAAGACATGCAGTATATAGATCAAGATCGAGTTACCTTAAAATATGAAATGCCTTTAAGTGAAATTATTACTGATTTTTTTAATCAGTTAAAATCAAAGACCAGGGGTTATGCAACCTTAGATTATGAGTTAGAAGGGTATAAAGAATCAAAGCTGGTCAAACTTGATATTCTGGTAAATAAAGAGGTTGTTGATGCTCTTTCTACAATTGTACATGACGAAAATTCATATCAACAGGGGAATGCTCTGGTAAGGAGATTAAAGGAAGTAATACCAAGACATATGTTTAAAGTTCCAATTCAGGCTGCTGTTGGTGGGAAAATTATTGCCAGAGTTAATATTCCTGCTATGCGTAAAAATGTTCTGCAGAAATGTTACGGTGGAGATGTCAGCCGTAAAAGAAAATTACTAGAAAAGCAGAAGGAAGGAAAAAAGAGAATGAAACAGGTTGGAAGTGTAGAAATTCCTCAGGAAGCATTTATGACAGTTTTAGAGAGGGATGAAAATGCCTGATTTAAGTTTTAAGCAAGCAAATGCTTTATATATTCATTTTCCGTTCTGCAGCAGTAAATGTCCTTACTGTGACTTTTATTCAGTTAAATATTCGAAAAAAAGGGTGGACCTTTACTGGTTCGCCCTTTTTATGGAATTGGAAGAATTATCTCAAAAAGTAGATAATAATTTACTGCAGACAATTTATTTTGGTGGTGGGACTCCTTCTCTGGTGCCTACATTTTATATTAAAGAAATGATCAAATTGATAAGAAAGAGATTTAGGGTCACTCCAACTGCAGAAATTACTGCAGAAGTAAACCCTGCTTCTATTAATGAAGAAAAAATAGTTGCTTTGAAAAGAGCCGGAATTAACAGATTAAGTGTAGGAATTCAGAGTTTTAATGATCATCATTTAAGCTTTTTGGGACGAGAAAGCAGTGGTGAAAAGAATAAAAAGATATTAAATTTAGTTAACAATTATTTCAATAATTATAGTGCTGATCTGATTTTTGCTTTGCCCAATCAGACTTTAAATGAGTTAAAAAAAGATTTGGAAACTTTGTTAAGTTTTAAACCTCCTCACATCTCTTTATATAACCTGGAAATACACGAAAACACACCATTTTATAAGCGTTATAATAGAGGTGAACTCAAATTACCGGCAGAAGAACTGGATGCAGAGATGTATGAGTTTGCTTTAGAACAACTAACTGCTGCTGATTATCAACACTATGAAATCTCAAATTTTGCTCAGAGAGCTTATAGAGCTCGTCATAATTATATTTACTGGTTATTTGAGCCTTATTTAGCACTAGGACCAGGGGCGGCTGCTTTTGATGGCAGTTGTAGATCAGAAAATATAGCTGATTTAAATCATTATCTTAAATATTATAATCCGGAAAAATTAAGTTTTAAAGAAATAATTGAAAATAATCAGCTTTTAGATTCGGTAAAAAAATTTAATCCTAATCCAGAAATTAAAATTAGAAATTTGAACTGCCTCAGTAAGAAAGAACAAATGGCTGAATATTCATTTCTGGCATTAAGAACCTCAGCAGGCATATTTTATCATCAATTTTATCGTAAATTTGATCTAGAGTTTAAATTAGTATATAAAGATGAGATTAAAGAATTAAAGTCAAGTAAATTAATTAAAGAGGGAAATGAACGTATTTATTTAACAGAGAAGGGAAAAGAATTGGCAAATGAAGTTTTTTTGAAATTTTTGCTGGACTAAATTGAATTATAATTTGACAAAAAAAAATCAATATGTTATTTTATTATTAGCTGTTAGCACTCTCCTTAATTGAGTGCTAAAAAAAGAGGTGAGAAATGATGGTTGAAGAATTAGATCCAAGGAAAAAACGAATACTGCAGGCCATCATTCAGGAACACATAATTTCTGCATCTCCGATTGGCTCAAGGACACTTGCAAAAAAATATAATCTGGATGTAAGTCCTGCAACTATCAGAAATGAAATGGCTGATCTAGAAGATTTAGGTTATTTAGAACAGCCTCATACTTCTGCTGGTCGAGTGCCTTCTGATAAGGGTTATCGTTATTATGTTGATCAGATTGTCAGCAGAGAAAAGAATGAGGCCCCTGGTGTAATCGAAAATATAGAAAATTTGTATCAGGATCTTCAGGATGTACAGGATATAATTTCTGGTATGGCAAAAATGCTTTCAAATATGACTCATTATACTGCTATGGTTAGTGAGCCTAAGAGTCAGGTGAGCCGTTTAAAAAAAGTTGAAATTATGCAGCTGGCAGATAATTCGCTGCTTTTAGTTCTGGTAACTGATGCTGGAATGGTTAATAATAAAATTATCAATCTGGATCAGAGTTTATCCACGGGTAAAATTTCCTATCTTAATAAATTTTTAAGTGAAAAGCTGGAAAATAAATTACTTGCTAATCTGGATACTAGATATTTAAAAGAAGTAGAAAAAGAACTAATGGCCAGGCTGGACCTGTCTGTTGGCCTGTTTAAACAGTTTTATAATGAGTTTGAAGGTGCATTTGAACCAGGTGGAGTTAAAGTTTATCTGGGGGGTACCTCCTATATTTTAGAACAGCCTGAATTTAATGATTTAGAAAAGGTAAAAAAAATGCTCAGACTGCTTGATCAGGAGGAAATGCTTAACAAAATCATTAACAGTATTTCTGGTTCTGATCTTGAAATTAAGATTGGCCAGGAAAATGAGGTTGAAGATATCAAAAACTGCTCACTGGTTGTAGCAACTTATTATATTTCAAATCGAGCAGTTGGAAAAATTGGAGTTATTGGTCCCACCCGAATGGAATATCCGCGTGTTATTTCATCGGTTGATGTTATATCAGATATTTTGGGTAAATTAATTTCTAAAGCTAGTGGGTGATAATTATGAACAGAGAAAAAGAAAATAATGAATTAAAAGAAGAAAACAAAGAACAGGATACTGAAGAAACTGTTCAGGCAGAAGAAAATGAAAAAAGCAAAACTGAAGAATTTGAAGAACTTGACGGGATCCAAATAGAACTTTCCCGGGAAGAATTAATTGAAGAAGTAAAAGAGAAGAATAAAAAAATTGAAGAAATGGATGCTGAAATAGATGATTTACTGAGCAGATTACAGCGCTTGCAGGCTGATTTTGTGAACTATCGCAAGAGAAGTCAGCGCGAAAAAGCTGAGATGTCTGCGCGTGGTAAAATCAAACTATGTGCAAGTCTGCTGCCTGTTATTGATAATTTTGAGCGGGCTTTAAAATCAGAAGAGAGTGAAAGTGATTTTTATAAAGGGGTCGAGATGATCTATAATCAGCTTTTAAAAACTTTTGCTGATCAGGGTATTGAAGAAATTTTAGCTAAAGGTGAAGAATTTAATCCTGAGTACCATGAAGCAATTATGAGAGTTGAAAGTGAAGAGTTTGAAGAAGGGACAGTTGTTGAGGTAGTTCAAAAAGGGTTCACCCTTGATGATAGAGTTATTAGACCGGCGATGGTTAAAGTAGCCGGATAAAATAAAGTTTTAACTTTTTAATAAATTTTGTTTTAATTTAAACTTTGTTTAAAAAATTTGGACAACAATTTTATAAGGAGGAATATAAAATGGGTAAAGTAATTGGTATTGACTTAGGAACAACTAATTCCTGTGTAGCAGTAATGGAAGGTGGAGAACCAACCGTTATTCCAAATAAGGAAGGTGCTCGAACTACTCCTTCTGTAGTAGCATATTCTAAAAAAGGGGAAAGAATTGTTGGTGAGCATGCTAAGCGTCAGGCGGTAACTAATCCTGATCAGACAGTAGCTTCCATCAAAAGACACATGGGATCTGATTATAAAGTAACACTGAATGAGGAAGAATATAATCCTCAGCAGATTTCTGCGATGATCTTACAGAAATTAAAAAGAGATGCTGAAGAGTATTTAGGTGAAGAAGTAGAAGAAGCTGTAATTACAGTTCCGGCTTATTTTAGTGATGCTCAACGCCAGGCAACAAAAGATGCCGGTAAAATTGCTGGCCTAAAAGTAGAAAGAATTATTAATGAGCCTACAGCGGCTTCCTTAGCTTATGGTCTTGATGACAAGGGAGAAGAAACTATCTTAGTTTATGACCTTGGTGGAGGTACCTTTGATGTTTCAATTCTTGATATCGGAGATGGAGTTTTCGAAGTTATTGCAACTAATGGTAATAACCATCTTGGTGGAGATGACTTTGATCAGAGAATTATTGATTATCTGGCAGAGGAATTTCAAAATAGAACTGGAATTGATTTAAAGAAAGATAAGATGGCATTACAGCGTTTAAAGGATGCTGCTGAGAAAGCAAAAATTGAACTTTCAAGTGTAAAACAGACCAATATTAATCTGCCATTTATTACTCAGACTGATGAAGGCCCTGAACATTTAGATATTGATTTAACAAGAGCTAAGTTTGAGAGTTTAATTAGTGATTTAGTTGAGCAGACAATGGAACCAGCTCGTAAAGCTTTAAAAGATGCTGGTATGGATAAATCTGATATAGATGAAGTTATCTTAGTTGGTGGATCTACCCGAATTCCTGCTGTTCAGGAAGCGGTTAAGGAATTAATCGGTAAAGATGCTCATAAAGGTATTAATCCTGATGAAGTTGTAGCTGTTGGTGCTGCAATTCAGGGTGGTATTTTAGCCGGTGATGTTGATGATGTAGTACTTCTTGATGTTACCCCTCTATCTTTAGGTATTGAAACATTGGGTGGGGTATTTACTAAATTAATCGACAGAAATACTACCATTCCTACTTCAAAGTCGAAGATTTTCTCTACAGCGACTGATAACCAGTCAAGTGTGGATATTCATGTTCTGCAGGGAGAAAGAAAGATGGCTAAAGATAATAAAACTCTGGGACGTTTCCAGTTAACAGATATTCCACCTGCACCACGCGGAGTGCCTCAGATTGAAGTAGAGTTTGATATTGACAAAAACGGTATTGTGCATGTAGCTGCTAAAGATAAGGGAACAGGTAATGAGCAGAAGATCACTATTAAGTCAACAAGTGGTTTATCTGACGAAGAAATTGACGAAATGGTAAAAGATGCTGAAGAACATGCTGAAGAAGATAAAAAACGAGTAGAAAAGATAGAAACTCGCAATGAAGCTGATGCTTTAGTCCATCAAACAGAAAAGACTTTAGATGAAGCAGGAGATAAAGTTGATTCTGCTATTAAGGAGAAGGTTGAGGCAGCTAAAGACGAGCTTAAAGATGTATTAGATAATGAAGATGCTGAAACTGAAGAGATCAAAGAAAAAATGGAAGCTTTAACTGATGAACTGACAGAATTAAGTTCTGAATTATACTCTCAAGCAGAGGGAGCTCAAGCTGGAGCAGGAGCTGCTGGTGCCGGTGCTCAAGCTGGTGCAGGCCAGGCAGGTCCACAGTCACAGTCCGAAGCTGACGATAATACAGTAGATGTAGACTTTGAAGAAGTAGAAGAAGACGAAGAAAAATAAATCAGATAGTTTAAAAACCCACAATAATTATTATTAGTGAGTAAGGGGAAAGATGTTTCAGTTTAGGGAGAGTAGGCCTCTCCCTATAACTGTTTTCTCTTTCTTTTTTAGAGAGGTGATTCTAAAATGGCAAAAAAAGATTATTACGAGCTGCTCGGTGTTGACCGGGATGCCGATCAAAAAGAAATTAAGCGAGCTTATCGTAAGCTGGCCAAAAAATATCATCCTGATATGAATCAGGATAAAGATACCTCAGATAAGTTTAAGGAAATTTCTGAGGCCTATGAAATCTTAAGTGATCCGGATAAAAGAGCACGTTATGATCAATACGGACATTCGGGAATTAATGATCAGGACTTTAATTTTGACGACTTTGCTCAGGGTGGTTTTGGTGGACTTGATGATCTATTTAACATGTTTGGTTTTGGCGGTGGTATGGGAGGTCGCAGACGTAATGGCCCTCGCCGCGGAGCTGATTTGCAGTACAGACTTGAAATCAAGTTTGAAGAAGCTGCTTTTGGTGGCAAAAAGGAAATTAGAATCCCCCGGGAGGAAGAGTGTGATCGCTGTAATGGCAGTGGTGCTGAACCGGGAACAGATGTGAAAACCTGTCCGGAATGTAATGGGCAGGGGCAGGTGCGCAGCAGTCAACAAACTCCTTTTGGTCAGTTTACTCAGAGTAGAGTCTGTCCCAAATGTGGTGGAGATGGTAAAATAGTTGAAGAAGCCTGTCATAAATGTAATGGCTCAGGTAAGGTGCGTAAACAGCGCAAATTAACTGTTAATATTCCAGCTGGTGTTGATACAGGAACCAGACTTAGAATGTCTGGAGAAGGACAGGCGGGAGAAAAAGGTGGGCCTGCAGGTGATTTATATATTGTAATCGATGTTCAGGACCACAAAATCTTTGATCGTAAAGGAGATGACCTTTACTGTGAGGTTCCAATAAGCTTTGTTCAGGCTTCCCTGGGTGATAAAATTAAAGTACCTACTTTAGAGGGAAAGGTTCAGTTTGATATTCCTGAGGGAACACAGCCGGGCACAACTTTTAGACTCAAAAACAAGGGTATTCAGCATCTTAATGGTTATGGTCGTGGTGATCAGTATATTAAGGTTAAAGTTATGATTCCAAAAGATTTAGATGCTAAACAGAAGGAATTGCTGGCCGAATTTGCAGAAATTAGTGGTGAAGAAATAAATCCGGAGCATAAAAGCTTCTTAAAAAAAATAAAAGATGCAATTAATATTTAAATTCCAATAATGGAGTGAAAAAAATGCATAGATTTTTTATAGATCAGAGTACTGAAATTGAAAGAAAAGTAATTATTTCTGGAAATGACTATAACCATCTAAAAAATTCCCTGCGCCTAAATATAGGTGACAGGGTTATTCTTTCTGATGGTAATGGTTTTGATATGAAAGCAGAAATAATTAATTTTAATGATGATGGGGCAGAACTTGAGGTTTTAACTAAAGAAAAATCAAAAGTTGAAACCGAAATTAAGGTCTGGCTGGCTCAGGGCTTACCCAAAAAGAGCAAAATGGATTTAATAGTCGAAAAAGCAACAGAAATTGGTTTTGCCGGTTTAATCCCTTTAGAAAGCAAAAGAACTATAGTAAAATATAATCATAAGAAAAAAGATAAAAAACAGAGCCGCTGGCAGCGAGTTGTTGAAGCAGCAGCAAAACAGTCAGGAAGATCTGTGATTCCAGAAATCAAAGATTTTTGTAGTTCGGATAATCTTAAAGACTTAAAGAAAAAATTTGATTATGTTTTAGTTTTATGGGAAGATGAAAACAGTTATTCTATTAAAAAATTTTTTAAAGATAATAATGTTAAGCGGGATGCCAATATTTTGCTGATTATTGGTCCTGAGGGAGGTTTTTCTGAGTCAGAAGTTGAGAAATTCAAAACTGAACTGGAAGCAGAAATTATCAGCCTGGGTCCAAGAATTTTAAGAACAGAAACTGCAGGTATTGCTGCTTTAACAGCAATTTTATATGAGAAAGGTGAACTTGGTGATTAAAAAATGATTAAAAAAGCAGCTTTTTATACCTTAGGTTGTAAAGTGAATCAGTATGAAACAGAAGCTGTAATAGATATATTTTTAGACAGCGGTTATCAGATTGTAGATTTTTCAGAAGAAGCAGATGTTTATATAGTTAACAGTTGTACGGTAACCAATGAGGCCGCTCGTAAAACAAGACAGATCGCTCGTCGGGCTAAAAGGCGCTCTCCTGGTAGTTTAGTAGCGATTGTTGGCTGCTATACTCAGGCGTTTCCAGATGAGGTCAGCGAAATAGAAGAGATTGATCTGGTGATGGGCAGTAATAACAAAGCAAAAATTTTGGATAAAACTGAAGAAATGCTGGCCGGTAGAGATGTTGATACTAAAGTTAAAGAATATAAGCAGCTCAGAGATTATGAAGATTTAAACTTAAAACGTCTTTCTAATACTACCAGAGCCAATGTTAAGATTGAAGATGGCTGTAATCAATTTTGCAGTTATTGTATAATCCCCTATGCTAGAGGTCCAGTCCGCAGTCGAAAAAAAGAAGATATTGTAGCAGAAGTTAAAAAATTAACTGAGCAAGGAGTAAAAGAAATCATTTTAACCGGTACTCACCTGGGGGCTTATGGTAGTGAAAAAGGGAATTCTCAGGCTTTAACCGAATTAATGCAGATTTTGACTGAAATCGATGAACTTCAAAGGGTACGGTTAAGTTCAATTGAAGGTACAGAGATTGATAGCGGAATGATGGACTTGATTTCTAAAGAAGATATTTTCTGTCCTCATTTACATTTACCCCTGCAGAGTGGCAGTGACAAAATTTTAAAGGCTATGAAGAGACCTTATTCAGTTAAAGAATTTAAGGAAACTGTAGCTGAACTCAGGAAACGCATTCCTAATCTAGCAATAACTACAGATGTGATTGTTGGATTCCCCGGGGAAACTGAGACAACTTTTAAAGAAACTTTAGATCTAGTAAAAGAGATCGGATTTGCTAAAGTCCATGTTTTTCCTTATTCAGCTAGAGAAGGTACACCTGCAGCGGAGATGGAGCAGTTAAATGGAAATCTTGTAACAGAATACAGTAAAGAGTTGAGAGTTGTTAATGAGGCTTTAATGCTTGATTATCAAAAAAAATTCCTGGGAGAAAAAAAAGAAGTTTTAATTGAAGAGGTCAGAGATCATCAAACCAATTTACTAACTGGTTATACTGATAATTATCTAAAAGTTTTAGTTGATGGACCTGATAAACTTAAAAATGAACTTGTTGAAGTGAAACTGGCAGAAACTTTTGATTCTTATCATATTTTGGGAAAAATAATAGATTAGCAGGAATATTCTTCTTTTAAGAGAATATAGTTAATAGTCAGGGTTTTGATAAGATTATTGGCTAAAGTTTATTGTTTAAGTGAAGATTAAAGGAGGGGTTGTTTTGACAGACTGTTTATTTTGTAAAATTTCTGCAGGTAAAATGGATACTGATTTTGTTTATGAAGATGATAAATTGGTAGTTTTTGAAGATATTAATCCTCAGGCACCTGTTCACTTATTAATTGTTCCTAAAAAGCATATTGCTGATTTAAATAATTTAGAAGAAAGTGAAAACGAGTTAATTGGTCATGTATATCAGGTAGCTAAAAAAATGGCAGCTGAAAAAGGGATAGCTGATTCAGGTTATAGACTTGTAAGTAACTGTGGTGATGATGGTGGTCAGACCGTTTTTCATATTCATTTTCATCTGTTAGGTGGACGTACTCTGCAGTGGCCTCCTGGTTAAAGAAGATAATGTTAGGAAATACTGGTTTATAATAAGTTATCAAATACGTTTTATGTAATAAGATTGGAGATGTTAAAATGAGTGAATTAAAAGAACAATTATTAGAAGATATGAAAAAGGCAATGAAGAAAAAAGATAAAGCCAGACTTTCAGTTATTAGAATGACTCGTTCTGAGATTAAAAATAAAGAAATTGAAACAGGCGAAGAATTAGATGACCAGGGTGTAACTGCTGTGATTGCAAAGCAGGTAAAGCAGATTAAAGATTCTCTTTCTGATTTTGAAAAATCGGGAAAAGAAGATGTTATAAAAAAATTACATCAGGAAATTGAAATACTGCAGGAATATTTGCCTGAGCAGATGTCAGAAGAGGAAATTGATCAACTTGTAGAAGAAGTTATTGCAGAAACTGGTGCTGAAAACATGTCTGATATGGGAAAAGTTATGGGAGCCATTATGCCCAGGATTAAGGGAAAAGCTGACGGCTCTCTGGTTAGTGCAAAAGTAAAAGAAAAATTAAGCAGCTAATTAAAAAGTTGAATTTTTTATAGAGGGGTAATTCCCCTCTTTATCCCTCTTTAAGGGAGGTCAGCAGATGAAAAGAAAAATTATATTTTTTTTAATCTTATTGTTGATTTTTAGTTTCTATACGATTGCAGTCGAAGCGGAAGTAATCCACCTAAAAATTGATGGTGAAATTAATAATGCCGAATATGCTTTTATTAATAAAAATTTGACTGCGGCTGAAAAAGAGAGGGCAGAATTTATAATTATAGAAATCAATTCTCTTGGTGGCTATGTGGACCCTGCCCTTAAAATTAGAGATCGAATTTTAGAATCGGATAGAGAAGTAGTTACCTTTGTCAGTGGAAGAGCCTGGTCTGCTGCTGCCCTGATTGCTCTTGCGGGTGAGGAAATGTTTATTTCTCCTTCTGCAAGTATTGGAGCTGCCGAAACAAGGCCTAAAGAAGAAAAGTATATTTCTGCTTTAAGGAAAGAATTTGCAGCTACAGCAGAAAGAAGAAATAAAAATCCTCAAATTGCTGAAGCAATGGTTGATTCTTCAATTGAAATTAATGATTTGATAGAAAAAGATAAACTTTTAACTCTAACGGCAGCTGAAGCCCTTAAATATCAGATTGCAGATTTTAGTGCTTCTACTTTGGCTGATGTTGCAGTGATTAAGAAAGTTAATTTAAGTGATATTAAAACTGTCGAAAAGACTACTCTGGAAGTTATTATGGGTATTATCAGCGGCCCGTATATCAGTTCACTGGTTTTAATTATTGCTTTTTCTGCTTTGATTTTTGAGGCTCTGACTCCTGGTTTTGCTCTTGGAGGTACTATAGGGATACTTGCTTTATTAGTCTTTTTTGCGAGCCATATTTTTACTGGATCAATAGGAACCGGGATTGTAATCTTATTTATCATTGGAATCATATTGATTTTGGCAGAAATTTTTATTATTCCTGGCTTTGGAATTGCTGGTATAACTGGAATTGCAGCAGTTATAGTTAGTTTGTTTTTTATTTTTCCCAATACGACAATTGCAATTAATGTTTTATTGGCAGTGATTTTAGTTACTCTGGTAATAGCAGTTTTAATGTTTAAAAAGTTTGGTAGTAGCCGTTTTTGGAAGCGAATTTCTTTAGAAAGTAATTCTGAAAACTATTATTCTTCAAGTTCAAAAACAGATTATTTGAATCAGGAAGCTAAAACACTTTCTAAGTTACGTCCTGCTGGTACAATAGTGATTGCTGGGAAAAGAGTTGATGCTGTCAGTGAAGGAGCTTTTATAGAAAAAGGTAAAAAAGTAAAGGTGATTTCTGTTTCTGGTTCAAGAGTTGTTGTCAGGGAAATATCAGAGGGGGAATAAATAATGGAGATTTTTTCAATTTTAATTTTAGTTGCTTTAATATTATTTTTTGTTTTATTTTTTTATTTTATACCGATTGGTTTGTGGATTTCAGCAACTGCTGCTGGAGTTAAGGTTGGCTTTTTTAATTTAATTGGGATGCGCTTAAGAAGGGTTGTTCCTTCTTCAATTGTTGGCCCGATGATTAAGTCTCATAAGGCGGGCAAAGGGTTAAGTAGTGATCAGCTAGAAGCGCACTATCTGGCCGGAGGTAATGTGGATCGGGTGGTTGATGCTTTGATTGCTGCTCAGAGAGCGGAGATTGATCTTACTTTTGAAAGAGCTGCAGCAATTGATTTAGCAGGAAGAGATGTTTTAGAAGCTGTAAAGATGAGTGTTAATCCAAAGGTTATTCAGACACCAGTTGTTACAGCTGTGGCAATGGATGGAATACAGGTGATGGCCACGGCAAGGGTAACAGTAAGAGCAAATATCGATCGTCTTGTAGGTGGAGCTGGTGAAGAAACTGTTCTGGCAAGAGTTGGAGAGGGGATTGTTACTACAGTAGGTTCTGCAGAATCACATAAAAAAGTACTTGAAAACCCTGATTCGATATCTAAGACTGTTTTAGATAAAGGACTTGATTCGGGAACTGCTTTTGAGATTTTATCTATTGATATTGCTGATGTTGATGTTGGTAAGAATATTGGTGCTCAGCTGCAAACTGATCAGGCGGAAGCTGATAAGGAAATAGCTCAGGCAAAAGCCGAAGAGCGAAGAGCGATGGCTGTAGCTGAAGAACAGGAGATGAAAGCTAGAGTTCAGGAAATGAGAGCTAAGGTTGTAGAGGCAGAGGCAGAAGTACCGCTGGCAATGTCCGAAGCACTTAAAAAAGGTAATATGGGAGTAATGGACTATATGAAAATGAAAAATGTAGAGTCTGATACAAAAATGAGAACAAGTATTTCCGAAGCCTCGGAAAATGAAAATGAAAATCAGAATGGTAACTAATTTTTAAAATGTCGTCAATGCTGGAGGTGAAGAAACTTGGGAGATCTTATTTTTGTGCTTCCTTCATTAATAATATTCTTTTTTATTATCTTTCAGATTTTTTCTTTATTTAAAAAAGTCTTTGGTTTTATTAGTAAAAACTTTGATCTGACAATTAAAAATGCTGATCAGGAAACAAAAAAAAGCAGCAGTCAGGTTGAGCAAGGCTATGATCAGGATCAAGTAAAGACTAGAATTGCAGAGGCTGAAAAGCAATCATTAGCTGAGAATAAAGAAAAGATTATGAGAAAGTCAAAAACTGATTTAAAGCAGAATAATTCTCATAAAAAATCAAGTCAGACAGGTGCAAAAGAGCAGATGCAGATGCATAAGAAAAAAAGATTTAAGAAAAAAAACAGCTCTCTGGGTGAAATATTTGCCCGGTATAATGAGGTAGAAAAAGCTGTGATTTATAATGAAATTTTATCTAAACCAAAAGCTTTAAAGAGAGATTAATTCTAAATCTTCTTCAAAACTGTGGCCTCCCTCCGGCTGCAGTTTTTTCGCTAAATTTGTTTAAAGAAATAAATATGATATAATAAATAAGTAAAAGTATTAAGGAGGAGTTATAATTTGAGTCAAAAAGAAAAAATAATTGAAATAAATGATTATCAACTTGCACAGAATTTTTTCGGCCATAATGATCGGAATTTAAAACTTTTAGAGGAGATATTATCTTTAAAATTGAATGGCAGAGGTAATCAAATTAAAATAAAGAATAATGGTAAACTTAAAGAATCAGAAAAAATAATAAAAAAATTAATTTCCTTGACAGAAAAAAATGAAGAACTTTCACCAAGGAAGCTTAAATATGCAGCTGAACTTTTAAAAAGAAATCCGGCTGTAGATTTAAATAGAATTTATGATGAAGTTATACTTGAAAATTATAAAGGTAGAAAAATTAAGGCTAAAACTGTAGGTCAGAAACTGTATTTAGAATCAATTAAAAACAGAGATATTGTCTTTGCTATTGGTCCTGCTGGTACAGGGAAAACTTATCTGGCAATGGTCATGGCGGTTAAAAGTCTTTTAAACAATGAAATAAATAGAATTGTATTAACCAGACCTGCAATTGAAGCCGGCGAAAATTTGGGTTTTTTACCTGGGGATATGCAGGAAAAAGTTGATCCCTATTTAAGACCATTGTATGATGCCCTTTATGATATTCTGGGACCGGAAAAAGCTAAATTGTATCAGGAAAAAGATATTATAGAGGTGGCTCCTCTTGCCTATATGAGAGGAAGAACTCTTGATGATTCTTTTGTGATTTTGGATGAAGCTCAGAATACAACTTTAGAACAAATGAAAATGTTTTTAACTAGAATTGGATTTAACTCTAAAGCTGTAATTACAGGTGATATAACCCAGATTGATCTTCCAAGTAAAAAGCGTTCGGGTCTGGCTACTGTTCAGAAAATACTAAAGAATATTAAAGGTATCGATTTTGTTTATTTAAGCAGGCACGATGTAGTCAGACATGATCTGGTTAAAGAAATCATAAAAGCATATGAAAGTTATGAAAGTGGGAACTAAAAATGAAATTTATGAAAAAATTAAGAGTCAGACTCCGCAATTGGAGAAAAGAATATCTTGATTTTTCCACAAATACCTATAAAATCATCTGGGCAGTGATCTTTTTTGTTCTGGTTGTTCTGATTTTGAGTCTGGACTTGATTCCTAATCAGGTTGATCTAAGATCTGGACAGGTAAGCCAGAGTGATATTACAGCGCCCAGAACTATTACTTTTATTGATAGAAATAGGACTTCAGAGCTGAGACAGCGGGCAGCAGATGCTGCACCTCGAGTATATGAAGAAGACAGCACTGTAGAAGAAGATGTATTAAAAAAAGTAAATAACTTATTTAAGGCTATCAATGACAAAAGAGAGTTTTTTTACTATAATAAAATTACTATTAATGAAGCAAGTACTGCTCAAAATAGTAATGCTGATAGTGAACAGACTGCAGTTGACAAAGAAAATAATCTCACAGCAGCTGAAATCGAAAAATTTAGTCAGGAAGAAATTACTGAAATTGCTGATTTGGTCAGGGGAGAAATTGATTATGATCTTAGTCGCGAAAGTCTAGCAGTTTTAATAACTCTTAATAATGAAAAATTATTGGGAATTAAAAATAGAGCTCTTGATCTTTTAGAGACTAAACTAGAAGGCAGAATTTTACCATCTGATCTTGCTTCAGCCAGGGAAGAACTCCGACAGAGTGCAATGGAAATGGACATTTCCAGAAGAGAACGACTTGCTCTCGCTGAAGTTACAGAATCAGTTATTGCTGCAAATATGTTTTTGAATCAGGAGGCGACTGCCAGCAGAAGGCAGGAAGCAATATCTGAAGTCGAAGCTGTAGAAAAAACAGTGAGACAGGGTGAAATCATTGTTCGTAAGGGTGATGTAGTTACTGAATCTGACATTGATATTTTAGAAAGACTGGGTTTACAAAAAGGTGGAATTAATTATTATAATATAACAGGTAGAATTATTATTAGTTTTATTCTAGTTTTATTGCTTGGCTTTTATTTTTATAAATATCAGAAAAAAGTCTGGCAGGATAACAGTAAGCTTTTATTAATTGAACTGTTAATTTTAATTGTAGTTTTCTTTGCTAAAATAATGACTCTGTTTCAGAACCCATTTGTTGATTTTATGGTTCCTACAGCAATGGCGTCTATACTGCTGACAGTTCTGATTAGTAGTGATACGGCTTTAATTACAACTCTATTTATTAGTTTATTAGTTGCTCCGGTTTATGATATGAATTTTAATATAGTTCTTACTTCCTTTCTGGCCGGTTTAATTGGTATTTTTAGTGTTACTAAAGTTAAAGAAAGAGGAGATATTATAAGAGCCGGTTTAAATGTTAGTTTTATTCTGGTATTTTTAATTGGAGGACTTTCACTGCTGCAGCAGAATCAGGACTGGACATATCTGATCTGGTCAATTGGGGGTGGAATTGTCAATGGTCTTTTAGTTGGGGTGCTTGCAAATGGTTTACTGCCTTATCTTGAAGATTTATTTGATATGACAAGTTCTGTAAAATTACTGGAATTATCTAATCCCAGTCAGCCAATTTTAAAAAGAATGCTGGTCGAAGCACCTGGCACTTATCACCATAGTGTAATAGTGGGTAATTTGGCGGAAACAGCTGCTGAGGATGTGGGAGCAGACTCATTATTAGCCCGAGCTGCTGCTTATTATCATGATATTGGTAAACTAAAAAGGCCCTACTTTTTTTCGGACAATCAATTTGGGGGAGAAAATCCTCATGATAAAACTTCTCCTAATCTTAGTGCACTTATAATTAAGTCCCATGTTAAAGATGGTGTAGAAATGGCTGAAGAAAATGGACTCCCTGCTAAAATAATTGATATAATTAAACAGCATCATGGAACAAATTTAATTTCTTATTTTTATCAGCAGGCTTTACAGGACAATAAACATGATGATATTGAAAAGAAAGATTTTCGCTATGATGGTCCTAAACCTCAGAGTAAGGAAGCAGCAATAATTATGCTGGCAGATATTACAGAAGCGGCAATTAGATCTAAAAACTTTAATAAAAACAATCATGATCGAATTGAAGGTTTTGTACGAGGTCTTGTCAAGGATAAATTAATAGAAAATCAGCTTGATCAATCTAATCTAACCCTCAGTGATTTAGATACAATTGTAAAAAGCTTTGTTAAGGTACTAACCGGTATTTATCACCAGCGTGTGGAGTATCCAGAGAAACTTTTGAAAGAAATGAAGGGTGGTAATAATAGTGATTAATGTAGAATTTAATGATCAACAGGATGAAATTGAAATCAGCCAGGAGATGCTAAAACTTTTAGAAGAAGTTATTATAACGGCTGCTGAACTAGAAGGTTACAGTGGTGGTGAAGTAAGTATTGCATTTGTGAGTAACCAGCAAATTAAGGATTTAAATAATGACTATAGAGATAAAAATGAAGTTACTGATGTACTTTCTTTTCCAATAGATGATGAGATGTTGGGAGATATAATAATTTCAGCAAATAGAGCTCTTGAGCAGGCGGATGAGTATGGTCACTCTTTGAAAAGAGAGCTTGCTTATTTAACTGTTCATGGGATGCTGCATCTTTTTGGTTATGATCATCATAGTAAAGAAGAGAAAAAAGAAATGCGCCAAAAAGAAGAGAGAGTTTTAACTCAGCTGGGTATTAGCAGAGATTAGGTGTAATAAATGTGGATTTTAAAAACTATAGATAGTTTTAATCATGCAATCGCAGGTTTTATTCATGCCATAAGGACTCAGCGTAATATGCAGATTCATCTAACAGCTGCAATTTTAGTACTGGCTTTTAGTCTTTTCTTTGATTTGAGCAGAATAGAGCTGGGGCTTGTAATAATTGCTATTTCTTTTGTTATTTTTGCTGAGTTAATAAATACAGCTGTAGAAGTTATTATTGATATCATAAGTCAGGAGTATAGTTTTAAAGCCCGGATTGCAAAAAATATAGGTGCTGCTTCTGTTGTTATTGCGGCTGGAAATGCTTTGTTTATTGCTTACCTTGTTTTTTTTAATAAAGCCCAGGAATTATCATTAAATCTTATTTTTAATATTCGCCATGAACCACTGCATTTAATTTTTATTAACCTATCATTAATATTTATCCTGGTTATTATTATTAAATCAATTTTCAGTAGTGGCACCCCACTTAAAGGAGGAATTATCAGTGGGCATACAGCTCTGGCGGCTTCTTCAGTATTAATTATCTGGTTTCTGACCAAAAGTTTAATTGCTCTTTCTTTAGCTTCTGTTCTGGCTTTTTTAACAGCACAGAGTCGTCTGGAGGCTGGTACACATTCCTTTAAGGAGATTTTGTTGGGGGCAATACTTGGTATTATAATTACATTTATAGTCTTTTATTATTTTAGTATATAATAATTTTGGTGACTGTGGAGGAATTAATAATGTATTTAGAATTAGGATCGTTATTTATATTAATATTTTTATCTGCCTTTTTTTCAGGTTCTGAGACAGCATTTATGTCTGTCAATAGAATTAAAATTAAGGAAAAAGTTCAACGAGGAGATGAACATGCAGCAAAAGTAGATAAATTATTGCAGGATCAGACTAAATTATTAACAACTATTTTGATCGGTAATAATCTTGTTAATATTGCTGCTTCCTCCATAGCGACAGCACTTTCTATTGAATTATTTGGGAGTAAAGGTGTTGGGATTGCAACGGGTGTAGTAACTTTATTAATCCTAGTTTTTGGAGAAATCACTCCTAAATCTATGGGTAATAATAGATCTATTGATTACGCCAAAGTTGCTGCAGCTCCTCTTTATTATCTTGAAATCATCTTATCACCTTTTATCTATCTTTTTACTAAAATAGTTAATCTTTTTGTTAAAGATAAAAGCTTAATTTCTTCTGCTTTTTTAAGTGAAGAAGAAATCAGACGTTTTGTTGATGTAAGTCAGAGAGAAGGTGTAATCAAAGAAACGGAACAGGAGATGATTCAGAGTGTTTTCGATTTTGATGATACTCTGGTAAAAGAAATTATGATTCCACGAATTGATATGGTCTGTATAGAAAAAAATGCTAATTTAACAGAATTAATAAAAATGGGTGTTGAAAAAGGACATTCCAGAATTCCAGTCTTCGAAGAATCTATTGACAACATTGTAGGTCTAATTTATATTAAAGACCTGCTGGAATTGCTGCTGGAGCCAAAGAAAGATGTAGATATTAAGGAGTTTGTTAAACCAATATATTTTATTCCAGAAGGGAAACCAATTAACCAATTATTATCAGAAATGAAAGACAGAAAAGAACATATGGCAATTGTAGTGGACGAATATGGAGGTACATCCGGTTTAATTACTATTGAAGATTTACTAGAAGAGATTGTTGGTGATATTCAGGATGAATTTGATTTAGAAAAAAGTTATATTGAAGTGATTGATGACAATAAATTACTGCTTGATGGCAGAGTTGATATTGAAGAATTAAATAATTATTTAAAAGAGCCTCTGGCTGAAAGTGATGACTACGAAACAGTAAGTGGTTTGGTTTTATATTATTTAAATCGACTGCCTGTACAGGGAGAAAAACTGGAACTGGAAGATGTAACATTTGTTATTGAAAGTATTATCGATAATAGAATTAGAAAAATTAAATTAATAAGTGAAAAGGAATTAAAAATTGAAGATGATGAATAATTTTTGGGGTGAGAAGATGAAGTCGAAGTTATATATTTTACTAATTTTGCTGCTGTCAGCACTGCTTTTATTTACAGCTTGTAGTTCAGAGAAAGTACAACAACCACAGCAGACAGAAGATGATATTAAACAGCAGGGGAATTTAAGTCAGGATGACCTGAAAGAGGAAATCCAAAATATTGAAAAAGAATATGAAGCTCAGACCCCGGAAGAAAAACAGATAACAGAGAATGATT
The DNA here is from genome assembly GCF_003337665.1 of Halanaerobium sp. ST460_2HS_T2. Taxonomy (NCBI): domain Bacteria; kingdom Bacillati; phylum Bacillota; class Clostridia; order Halanaerobiales; family Halanaerobiaceae; genus Halanaerobium; species Halanaerobium sp. ST460_2HS_T2. The sequence continues at coordinate 970 of NZ_QPJF01000011.1, read as the reverse complement.
ATAATGCTGTTTCGCCTTTTACAGGGCTTCCGATTACTAAAAATTACTATAAAAGAGCTGTAGCTGTCTCAATTGAAAACTCGCCAGCTGCCCGCCCCCAGAGTGGGTTAAATGAAGCTAAATTAGTTTATGAGTTCATGCTTGAGGGAGGGATTACTAGATTTCTGGCGATTTTCTGGCCGGAGGTACCAGAAAAAATTGGTCCGATTAGAAGTGCCAGACCAGCGCTGGTTAAAACAGCTCAATCATATGATGCCGTATTTTTACATGCTGGAGCCAGTCCTGATGGATTTGCCATCCTGGCAGTTAACGATATTCTACATCTGGATCAGTTATATAAAAGCCAGTATTTCTGGCGAAGCAGTAAAAGAAGTGCTCCACATAATTTATACTCAGGTGAAGAACCCCTGAAAAACTATTTGGACAATCTGGCTGAGAAAGAATACCCAGAACAGTTTAATTTTTTAACAGCCTCTGTAGTTAGTGATTTTGAGGAGGCAGAAAATATAAGTATTGATTACTGGGGACCTTATAAGGTTCTTTATGAATATAACAGTCTGGAAAATAATTATTTAAGATTTTTAAATAGCAGAGATAATCCGCATCTTGTAGAAAATGGTGATCAGTTAAAAGCCAAAAATATTATAGTTCAGTATGTTAAGACATCTACTAAAGACCGGGAAGGACGTCAGGATATTGATTTAAAATCTGGCGGCAAAATGAAATTGTTTAGAGACGGGCTTGTAATTAAAGGCAGCTGGGAAAATAATGATAATCAAATAACATATTTTAATACTGCTGGTGAAGAAATTGAGCTCAACAGAGGACAGACCTGGATTCAGGTAGTCCCAAATAGTACTGAGGTTACTTATTAGCTCAACTTTCGGCGTTAGAAATCATTAATGATTTCTTGATATAACCAGGAAGAAGCTCAAAAAAGTAGTCTAATAGGTCATTTATCTTTTCTTCA
>NZ_QPJF01000010.1:0-104266 GCF_003337665.1 Halanaerobium sp. ST460_2HS_T2 | reverse complement strand
AATCTATTTTAAGAGTTTCTAAGAACAATTTATCCACAATTTTGCCTGTTGATAACTTTAAGTTTTTGCTATTTTAAAAAATGGGGAAACTCCTTATTATAATTATATCATACATATGTTTTATATGAAAGAAAACCACCTGTTAGTGGTTGATTTTTTTAATATTAAAAATTTTAATTTTCAATTGGATACTGGCAAACGTCTTCACTGCTATTACAGACATTTACTGCTTGAACTGCAAGTTGTGAATCAGACTATTGTAAGTATTGAAAGCTGCTAGATTAGTATTAATAATAAATTCAACACCCTGTCCCGTTAGTTACATATGTTTTTTTTATTATTTCAGCCACATCTAAGCCTTCCTTCTATATTTTTATAATAAAATTACCAGCTAAACTAATAGCTGGTATAATTTATTTGAGCTCTTTTAATTACTTATCTTCATCTTAAGATAGTTAAAATATTCCTGCAGCTCTTCTTTCTCTAAAGTTGTTAAATCTTCATCCCTTATTTTTACTGCTGTAGCCCTCATGTTTCTCAGGTTCATTTCTATTTCAGCAAGTTTTCTTCTCTTGCTTATTACTTCTGCTCTTTTATCTTTAGCAGTTTTTAGTTTAGAGTTTATTTCTTTTTTTAATTTCTTTATTATTTTAAGCAGCTTACCTATTTTTATTTGCATTTTATCAGTCCTAATTACTTATGCTTTAACTTCTAAAATCTTTAATAAAGAAATTATTTTATTGCTGATCATAATCTATTACATTACTAATAATAAATTTATCTTCTCTGATGTATTTGCGAATCAGTTTCTCCTCAACACCTGTTTCTTTATGAATTTTTTTAACTGTAGAATTAGGATTATCCCAGAGAAAATCTTTTATTTTTCTCAGCTTATGCTGGTTTTCCTCCTGGCACTCATCACAGAGGCCGGATGGATTTTTAGTTAATGACTCACAGATATAGCAGTTTGTAACCAACTTTATGTCCTCCATCATTCAATCTGTTTTTATTATCATATATATTATTTTATCTAAATTAAGTAGAATATTAAGAACTAACCCTGCTCATCCAGAACATGTTCTTCCTTCTTATCCTCAGCATAGATAAAGCGATCTGAGCCAGAGGCAGTCATTTTAACACTAACCTTACCGATTCCAAATTCTTCGTTAACCTGCTGCTGAATGACAGCCTGAATCTCTGTTAGATTATATTCTCCCGGATCAATTTTCAGCGCCCGATTGCGGTTATTGTGGTTAATAAAAAAGATATTATTGCTGTTGTTGATCTTAATCGGTCTTTTAATCGCATCAGAATCTGCAAAGTCTTCCAAGTCATAGGTAACTTTTTCTGTCGGCTGTGATCTGGTGAATCTGTCACCTTTTAGATCCTGCGTATTCTGATTTTTTGTCTCGTTGATCTTATTTAGTTGATTGACAATCACATTCTTAATTTGATTTAAGATAGAATTAGTATTATCTACAACAGACATTTTTAGTCACCTCTCTTAGTTTTCTTCCAGCAACTCTTGATTAAAGGCACTCATTTTATCCAGATATTCTATCATCTCTAATTCCAGTAAATCAGCAAGATAGTCAAAGTCTTCATTCTGCAGAGCAACCATAGCTCTGTTTAAAGCCTGAGTAAAATTATTTAAAGTTTCATTGCCTTTATCCTTTAGTTCCTGCTTATCTATTAAGGAAATTATACCATTGATTACCTCGAGATACCACTCTATTCCTTCCAGAGTTTTATCCAAAAGATTAGCTGTTTCTTCTACCTGTTCTTCCTTAAACTTGGCAGCTGAGTTATTTAGGGCATTTTTTAGCTTTGGTAGATAGTCTTCTGCCTGGGTTAGTGTTTCTTCTATTAGTACTGAAACTTTTTTTGTTTCAAATTTGATTGTATCAATTCTTTCTAGATCAAGTTCATTTTCCTGAAAGTAAGCTAAAGAAACATCGACTTCATCCAGATAGATGGTATCTATAATTTCTCTTTCCATTTTTGTATCTATAAGTTCTAAAATCTCTTCTTTAGCTGTCATTTCTGTATCTTCGATTAGTTTATCATTCAAATATATATTCATAAAATTTCCTTCCCTAAAAACAATTAAAGGAGACCGGCATCTATTCAATTCACCAATCTCCTCAAAAATTAATTATCACTATCATATTTACATCATACTGCTTACAGTAGATCCTCCCATACTCTGAAGTTGACTCATCATCCAGCTCTGCTGACTCTGCATTTCTGAAATAGCTTCTTCCATAGCAGAAAACTGATCAACATATCGCTGACGGGTCATCTCTACTTTTCGCTGCACATCTTCTATATCATCATTCAAGCCATCTATCCTGGTATCATAGAAGTCAAGTCTTCTTGGGATCAGACCAGTATTGGACTGCATCAATTGGTCAAGATAACTGTCCATTCTGACAGCCATTCCGTCATAGCCATCAGAATCACTTTCAGCATTAAAGATAGACATTACCTCTTCTGGAGAATCTTCAAGAGCTTCAGTAAATTTGGCACTATCAAAGCTCATTACTCCATCTCTGTCGATTTCTATACCTACAGAAGTTAGAGTATTATAGTCACCACTATCTTTTACTTTAGAAGTAACAAGTTCTCTTAAGCGCATCTGTAAGCGCATCGCAGTACTATCACCCTGTAAAACAGCACTTTTTTCTGTTTCTTCATCATAGTCCGTCTTACCGTCCAGAAAGCTCATTGCACTGTTGTACTGATCTACAAAAGCCTGAACTGCTTTAGTAGCTTTACCAGTATCTTTAGCTACCGAGACAGTAGCAGAACTATCAACAGCTGCATTGGGATCAATATTAAAGGTAACACCCTCTACAGCATCAGAGAATTCATTGTTAGAACTTGTAATCCCTGTAATTCCATTAATCTCAATCTCTGCATCTGAAGCCTGCTGTGGTTCATTAACTATTTCTCCACTGGCATTAAGAACACCCAATTCTTGCAGAATACCGCTGTTATCTGATATTGTTGCTCCACCAGTATCTGCAGTATCTTTTAGAGCATTATTAACTCCAGTTTCTGAAGCTTCTAAAACAAGCCTATCATCTACTATTGAAGCTTTTACACCAGCTTCAGCATCATTTATTTTATTACTGATATCATTAAATGTATCTCCTGAATTTACAGCAATATCAGTTCCTTTGATAGTAATCGTATCGTCAGCAGACGCTGTATAATCATCTGCTAATTTACTACCAAAAATTCTCTGTGCTTTAGCTGTACTTCTAACAGTAATATCATAATTAGCCTCTATAGAGGAGTTACTCGCAGTTGCTGTAACTACCTCTTCATCACTACTGTTTGCAGTTCTAGAATTGTAAGTTGCAGAAAGTTTTAGATCTGTTATTCTATTTTCTAACTTATCTAACCTGCTGTTAACATCTCTCCAGGCTCCCTTAGTCTGTTCTAATTCAGATATTTCCTGCTGGTAATTATAGATTGGGCGCTGCTCTAGTTGAACTAATTGATCAATTATTGATGCCGTATCCATACCGGTGGCTAATCCACCAAGACTTAAATCACTCATTTATAACACCTTCTTCCTAAACCGTCTCATCTATTAAAATGCCTACCATTTCATGAATTCGAGCTTGTAAATCAAGCATTTCTTCTGGTGGTAGTTCTTTAATTACTTCATCTGTATTTAAATCGACTACCTTAACCATCATTTTTTCTGTATCTTCATGAATTTGAAAGGAAAGTCCTTCTTTTACTTTATCTACTATTTCGTTTACATCTTTAACTGATTCTCTGACTTCATCTTCAAGGTCTTGCTCGGAGTATTCCTGTTTTTCTCGAAGAGATTCAGGCTTGCGCTCACTATTATCATTTCTATTAACTCTAGTGCTTTGATTATTGCTGTTATTATTATGAATCTGACGGTTGGAAAGAGATTCCACACTATCTACTCTCATAATAGCTTCCACCCTTTCTTAAAAAATAAGCCAGCCGGAAAACCGGCCGGCTTTATTGTTATTGTATATTTAGTTCTCCTCAAGAAATTAACCGAGTAACTGAAGTACTCCCTGTGGTAACTGATTAGCTTGAGCCATCATTGCTGTACCAGCCTGACTTAAGATCTGAGACTTAGTAAAGCTCATCATTTCTTTAGCCATATCTACATCAGAGATTCTAGATTCAGCAGCTGTTAAGTTTTCTTCAGATGTGTTCAGATTGTTGATTGTATGATCTAATCTGTTCTGAACAGCACCTAATTTAGATCTTTCAGCGGAAACATTTTTAATTGCATCATCTATAGTTGATATTGCCGCATCTGCATCTTCTTGTGTAGTTAGATCTAAATTATTAACATTTAACGCTGATGAAGACATATCATTAATAGCAACTTTAGTGCTTTGTCCTTCATTTGACCCTATTTGAAAGCTAACTGCTTCATTAGTAACTGCAACTGTATCAGTACCAGCCACTAAATCTCCACTAACCTTAATATCTAGTCCAGCGCTAGTTGAAATAGTGCTATCACTTAGACCAGCAGAAAGTCCAGTTTCATTACTAACATTTCCCTCTGGATCAGTTACACTTACATCAGCAGAAACTGTTGTGTCAAAGGTAGCAGTACCAGCAGTACCATCATAAGTGTTTTGAATTGTGAATCCACCTATTGCTTGTGCACTACCACTACCTGAAGAAAGGTCGACTCCAGATAATGTATTTATTGTATTACCATCTGAGTCTTTTAATGCAACATCAGCACTTGTAGCTGCACCACTAAACTCAAGTGAATAGCTACCAGCATCTACATCTGTACCTGTTATTGAAATATCTCCAGAAGCAACGCTAGTACCACCAGCATTATAATTAGCAGCAGCTGTAACAGTTACATTGCTAACATCAACTGTGTAATCTCCACTTTCGATAGAAGCGTCATTAACTTCAACACCTTCTGCTCCAGAATTATTAGTACTAATAGCAGCAGAAGCTCCAATTGAACCATTTAATAATTTTTTTGTATTAAATTCAGTATCAGAAGATATTCTATTCAACTCTGAAGTTAACTGATCAACTTCTTTTTGTATCTCTGCTCTATCATCAGCAGTATTAGTGTCATTAGAAGATTGTACTGCAAGTTCTCTCATTCTCTGTAAGATAGAATGAGATTCTTTTAAAGCACCCTCAGCAGTCTGAATCATTGAAATACCATCCTGTGCATTTCGCTGAGCCATTGCTAAACCTCTAGTCTGAGATTTCATCTTCTCACTGATTGCAAGACCTGCAGCATCATCAGAAGCACCATTAATTCTCTTACCTGAAGACAATCTCTGTAAAGACTTCTGTAAGTTACCCTGTGTGTTTTTTAGCTGGTTGTATGAATTCAACGCAGCAATGTTTGTGTTAATTCTCATTATTTATTCCTCCTTGAAATTTTGTGTTGTTACTGGCATCCTTGCCAGATGTTCTAATTTATTTTGGTTATATAAGCACCTCCGCAGCAACACTTCGGCCGATAGTGTTGCCAGCAACGGTGTTTTAGTAACCATTACAACTATGGTAAAATTTCAACCATAGTTATAAAAGTAACTAAAAATTTACCTAATAAAATCTACTAAAGACTGCTGCATAATTCTTGAACCAGAGGCTAAAGAAGCTCTGTAAACTGTTTCTTCCATTTTGAGTTCAGTAATTACCTCCGCTAAATCAGCATCTTCATTTTTTGATTTTAAACTCCTAAGGTGAACTTCATTTGCATTCAATCGATCAATAATATTTCCTGTCCGCTGAAGTTTCCCTCCGACTTCGGATCTCAGTTCAGCATATTTATTGATTGATGCATCCATTTCAGATAAGTTATTACCTAGATCTTCACCTGAAACATTTTGATCTTCTAATTGATTATAAATCTTATTTAAATTTTCAATTTCATCTTTAAAGACTTCTTTTCCATTTAAATTAACATCCATCTCTACATTTTCATTTAATCTTCTACTGACAGTATTAGTATCTCCCTGGTACTTAACATAGTTATCTATACCACCATCTACAACTTCAAAAGGTTTTTCTTCCGTATTCTGACCGGAGAAAATATAACTGTCACCAAGTTTGGCATTGGAGATATCTATTAGTTCATCTCTTAATTGTTTCATCTCTTTAGCCACCATTTTTCTGTCATCAGGAGTCATTGAATCATTGGCAGCATAGATTGTTAACTCTCTTGCTCGCTGGATAACTTCTGTTCCACTTTTTAGAGCACTCTCACTTGTATTTAACCAGTTTTCCGCCTGATTAAGATTGCGCTGAAACTGAGAATTTCTATTTAGCTGTGATTTATAATTCATACTATCTGATACCTTAATTGGAGCATCAGATGGCATCTGGAACAACTTACCTGAACTTAACTGTTCATTTAAGTCATTTAAATCTCCCATATTATTTTTAAGATGATCTAACATGTTTCTAACCATCATTGAATTGGTAACTCTCATTGCTGTCAACTCCTATAATTTAAACTATTGTCATCAGTGAATCAAGTAGTTCTTCAGTTTTATTTATATATTTTGCTGCTGCGTTATATGACTGCTGATATTTAATTAATTTAGCCATTTCTTCATCAAGAGAAACTCCGGAGACACTTCTATCTAAGGTATCTAACTGCTTTAAAACTGCATCCTGATTATTTTTCATTTTCCCAGCTCTGGATGATTCAGCACCAACAGAAGTTACAATTGTTCTAAAATAACCTTCAAGAGAGGTTCCTTCTATTACTTCACTACTATTAAATATGTTTCCCAGTGCATTTGCATTTTCTCCATTGCCAATACTTTTATTTAAACTTATATTTTTTTTGCCTGTATCAGTAAATGTGAGGGTGAAATCTCCAGGAGCGTCAGTCGCTGGATCAGTATCTGCTGTTATATTCCCACTTCCGTCAACTTTTAAATTAACTGGATCACCAGCATTAACTGTTACTGTTGTACCAGAAGTTGCAGGATAAACTTGATTACCGTCTGAATCACTAATTTTTAACTCAAACTCATCAGCAGCTGCACCATCTTTAACTTCAACCTGATAATTTCCACTAAGATCATTACCAAGAGTATCAATCTCTACAAAAGAATCAATATTCTTATTTCCGGCCGCTATTTTATCTAAACCAGTATCCAGATCTTTGATAGCCGCTGTCAAATCCAGTTGAGAAATTGCACTTTCAGTACTATTTTCATCAATCGGTTTAAAAAAGTTTTCCCCATCAACACCATTGGCATCATAACCTGCTTTATGCTGAGTGTTAAACTCTTTTACCATTGTTGTAGCCAGTTTATTTAATCTGCCCGAATAAAAGTCAAGTTTCTCATCTCTCATCTGCTGCCAGGCAGCAACCTTCCCATTTGTAGGTTTAACCTCTGTATTAGTTCGGCTGTGAATAATCTTATCATTAAACTGTCCCGGTTCTCCGGGCTCAATTTCTAAGTTATAGGCATCTGCACCATTGACAAGCTGCAGACCATTGGTAGAAACAATTAGATTACCCTGAGCATCCTGTCTAGATTGAACATTGATCATCTGATTCATTTCTTTAAAAAGAGCATCCCTCTGATCAAGCAAATCATTAGGATTCTGTCCACTCCCTTTAACTGAAACAATCTGTTTATTTAAATCAGCAATTTTAGTTGAAATCTGATTAATATCTGTTACTGCATTGGCTAAATTATCATTAATACTTTCCTTATATCCGATTAGCTGATTTTCTACACTCTGAAAAGAATCAATTAAATTATAGGCGTTTTCTCTAACCATATTTCGGGCTGCATTATCACTGGGATTATTGCTTAAATCCTGAAGTGAGTTCCAGAACTGATTAACTGCTGTATCTATTCCGGAATCAGAAGGTTCATTATAAATGTATTCTACCTTCTCTAAGCCCCTCTGCATTTCATCCCAGTAAGCAGAAGTTTGGTTTTCCTTAAAAATTTGAGAATTAATAAACTGATCTTTAACTCTCTCAACCTGCTCAATCTCAACTCCTGTACCAAACTGTCCGGCTCCACCGTGATTGGAAAGTCCAGGAGCTGTATAAGGGTAAGAAGCCTTATGTATTGCTCGCTGTTTATTATAATCTTCATTATTGGCATTTGCTATGTTATGTCCGGTCACATCGAGTGATTTGCGCTGAGTTTCTAGTGCTCTTAACCCGAGGTTGAGACCGCTGAATATATTATTCATTATCTTCCCACCTTTAGCCCTGTTTATTTATAATTCTCGGCTGTTCTTTCTTTGTTTTTGCATCTTTAGTATAAGTAGTATCCTCATCTTTAATGCTTTTCATTATTGTTTCAAATGAAATCTGATTTAACTCTATTGCCTGCTGTAAGAGTTTCTGGTTCTGTTCATTTAAGCTGTGAAATTCATCAGTTAATTCTATAAGTTCTTCTCTGATTGGGCTTAAATCTTCTCCCCAACTTTCAGGCAGCTCTTTTATTAAATTGCTGTAAGAGTCTTTTTCTAATTCTATTTCAAATTCAGCTTTGATTTCCTGAATCTTATCATTTCTTTCCTGATCCTTTGCTTCTATATCTGAAATGACTTCTCTATCATTTTCTATTATTTCCATTAATTTATCTGTATCGTTATTTACTAAAGCTTCATTTTTTTCTTCTGCAATCTCAAAAAGTTTCTGATAGAGAGCCTTTTCTTCTTTTAAAATATTTAATAAATCTTTTCTCAGCTTCTCTGACATTTTTACACCTGCTCAACATTATTTAAAATTTTTGCAGCTAGCTTTTTGCTGTCAACCTGATAATTACCAGATTGTACTTTTTCTTTTAAAGCTGCTACCTTTTCTTCTCTCAGCTGAGGCATCTCTTTGAGTTCAGCTCTAGCAGTCATGATTTCTTTAGCTTTAGCAGAAATTTGAGTGCTGTCATCTTTAGCCTGCTTTTTTTCAGTCTGCTTCTGCTGCATCTGCTTATAGTATTGATTAATTTTTCCTGCTTGAATGTTATTGATTTTCATGGCTGCTCCCTCCTAAAAAGTAATTCATTTTTAGCTTCTGCCTATATTATCGTCAGAGTGGTTAATTTGTTAAACTTCTCTTAGCCGCTTAATAAGTGATTTTAGTTATTTAAATAAGATTATCTCTTTTATTCTTCGTTTTTTAACTTAATTCAATATTTTTAAATTAAATTTTAAATTTCTTAATAAAATTAGAAAGATTATTCGCATGTTTTGTTAGATCTTCATAAGCGCGGGCAATAACTCGAGTTAATTTTGACTGTTCATCAAATGCAACAACTTCTTAGGAGTTTTGAGCTGCTTTTTCACTAACAGCAGCAAGTTCTCGAATCTCATCAGCTACTACCGAAATTTCTCATCCAGCTTCTCCAGCTCTGGCTGCTTCTATAGCTACATTTAAAGCCAACAAATTTGTCTGAGAAGCAACATTATTGATTTGAATTATAAAATATTTTTTATAACGATAATAAAAAAAGTACCAAAAATCTAAATAAATTTGATCTCTGATACTTTTAGTTATCTTTAATTATTTAACTTTAAATCTCTTAATTAATGTTGCAAGATTTTTTGCCAGTTCAGTTAAATCTTCCGAGGCTTCGGCAATAATTTTTGTCGACTTTGACTGCTCCTCACTGGCAGCGGCTACACCTTCAGCATTATAGGCTGCTTCCTCACTAACCACAGCGATTTCTTTAACAGAATTTCTGGCTCCTTTACTATCATTATTCATCTCCCTGGTCATCCGGTCAATCTCATGGACCAGTTGATCCAGATTCTTAGAAGCTGCAGTAATCTGATTGAATAACTCAGAAGTATTGTTGATATTATCTACACTCGCTTCGACTTTAAGCTCATTTTCTTTCATCTTACTGACAGTCTGATTAATCCCCTTTTGAATAGAAGCAATTAAATCTGCAATATTTTTAGTTGAAGCTGCAGACTGTTCTGCCAGTTCTCTAATCTCATCTGCTACAACAGAGAATCCTCTTCCTGCCTCTCCTGCTCTAGCCGCCTCGATAGCAGCGTTTAAAGCCAAAAGATTTGTTTGAGCAGCAATATTATCAATAAGACTAATAATTTCACCTATTTTTTCTGAAGACTCACCCAGAGAATTAATCAACTCTGAGGTCTCTCTAATGTTATCATTAACTTCTTTAAAGCTCTTTTCAGAACTTTTTAAAGAATTATCTCCTTCTTTGATATTTTCCATTACCTCTTTCGACTGACCGGCCATTAAATCAGAATTATGGCTGACCTGATCAATATTTTCCACCAGTCTTTCAAAAATCGAATAGACTTCCTCTACCTGGGCCGACTGTTCTTCAGCACCAGAAGCAATCTGCTGAATTGAATTTCCTACTTCTTCTGCCGAGGCTGTTAATTCCTCTCCTGTAGCAGTTAGCTCCTGACTGGATTCGCTTAGTTCATCTACACTGTCATCAATATTTCCAATTAGATTCTTTAAGTTATTTCTCATTTTTTCAAAAGACTTAGCAAGAGTTCCTATTTCGTCTTCTTTTTTAAGATAACTATCATTAACTTCAAAAGTTAAATTACCATCAGCAATTTCTTCAGCATAGGAACTTAATTCTGTTAAGGGCTCTGTCATTTTAAGTACAAAAATGAAGATAGCTATTAGAAATATCACTCCCACTATCAAAGCAAAGATGGCTGTTGAAAAAGTAATTCCTGATTTCATCGCTTTTACAAACTCTGTTGAAGTCCCCAGCGACCAGATTCCAATTATTTCGTTATTATCATTTCTGAGCGGCATATATGCAGTCTGATAACTTTTTCCCAGTACACTGGCTGCTCCTGTAAAACGCTTTCCATTAACTAAAACTCTCTCTTTTACTGCCGCTGAAACTGGAGTTCCAACTGCCCTGCTGCCATTTTCTCTAACATTGGTTGCCACCCTTATTTCGTCTGCAAAAATTGTTACTATATTTCCCTGAGATAATTTTCCAATCATATCAACAATCTGATTATTATCATTGAGTAGGGTTTGACCTTTATACAGCTGATCTCCTTCTAATCTCCATTCCCCGGGAAATTTGGAATTGATTATTTCATAGCCAAGTTCCAGATCAGAAACTGCTTTAACAACGGCTGCGTTATTTGCTTCTTTAGAAGCAATCTCATAAACACTGAAAATTATTCCTCCAGTTAAAATTACGATTCCGATAAACACCAGCAGTAAAATCTTATACTTAATTGATATTTTTTTAATGTTCATTTTATTTTCTCCTTAGACTTACAAATTATATTAATATTCTCTTATTAATAACGATTATCATATAAAAAGGAGAAAAAGTAAAGAGCTTCCATGGGTCAAATTATGCCAAAAATGACTTCTACAGTAACTGGGCTTCTATTTTCATTTAAAATTGATAACTTTTCTCGGGATTGATTTTCTTAACAAATATTCATGCAGGGCAAAAAAGACTATAAAGTTAAGCGACTTATTAACTTTAGTTAACCATTGTATAATAAGTTGTGTAAATTAATTTTAATGATTTTTTTAAAATAAAAAAAACTTAAAGTAAGCTGAAGAGCACGAGGCTCTGAACTAACCGTGGCACAGGATGTACCAATCGGGAAGACAGCTTAATTTAAGTCTTGGATGAATTCTAGTTGTTTCTAAATTTAATTTGGAGCGCAATTCTATCTTCTTTTATTAATAGTCTGCTACCGGTTTTTTTGCCTTAACCAGCTGATCAATAACACCAACCATTTTATCAAGTTCCGGTTTTGTTATCTGTGCGTCTGCTCCCACTTCTTTTCCTTTATGCAGCAGATCCTCGCTAATTAATGAGGAAAAGATAACCGTAGGTAATTTCCTTAAGTAACGATCCTCATGAATTTTTCTGATTAGAGTATGTCCATCCATATTGGGCATTTCAATATCAGTAATAATCCCCTGCACATGATCTAAAATGTCATCTTCTGGATAATTTTCTTTAATCTCCATTAGGTGATCATAGAGCTTTTGCCCATCACTGAAAATTTTAAAGTCCTGATAACCTGCCTCAACCAGAGTATCCTTGATCATATTTCTGGTCGTAGGTGAGTCATCAGCCAGGGCCAGAGTTTTGCCTTTTCGACGTGCCCTTACCTCAGCCGGTGCTTCTGGCTGAACATCGACTTCATTTCCCAACTCAGGCTGTAAATCTTTTAAAATCTTTTCGAAGTTTAAAAAGTTAATTAAATCCTTATTTTCATCTGACTTAATAACACCATTAACAAGTTCTCCCATCATCCTGTCAGGTGGCTGAATATCGTTCCAGCCAATACGATCAATACCAACCACATTGTCGACTGCAAATAAAATTTTGGTATTATTAAACTCCGCCAGAATTGACATTATTACCCCATCATTTTCGACTAACTCCGAATTAAGGTAAGAACTTAAATTAACAATCATGATAACTTCCCCGCGAATATTGGTCATTCCCAGAATAACATCTGATTTTTCCGGCAACTTTTTAATATCAGCTTTATTAATTCTTAAAATTTCTCTAACCTTAAGTACATTTATCGCATATGAACTATCATCAACTATAAATTTTAGTATCTCCAGTTCTCCAGTTCCACTTTCCAGTAATATGTCCTGTTTTTTTGCTTTAGCCATAATTTACCCCCTCAAATCCGTTCTTTTTAGTTATTGTTACTAATTATATAACATTTTAACTATTTTTAACAGCTAATCTAAAAAAATAATCTATTTTTTGATTATTATTTTAAATCAGTTTATATCAGATTCTAAAAACCTCAAAAATTGAAGAATTTCTTTTTTCAGTCATAATTCTACACCTCTCTCTTTTATTTCTTTTTTGAAAGATTCACGACATTCTTTATAGTCAAGGAGATCAACTTCAAATCCACTTAAAATATTCATCACTTCTGCATAAGCTTTAAAGAAAAGTTCATCTTTAAGCCCAAACACAGCCAGATCAACATCTGAATGCAGATGAAATTTATCTTCATTCAAAACAGATCCAAAGAGAACAACCTTTTCGACATTATACTTTTCTTTTAACATCAAAGCTGCCTGTTCAGCTTTGTTTAAAGCTTCCTGTCTCCGCTCTGCTTTTTCCTTTTTTTGCTTTCTTTAAATAAAAATGGATATTTCTTGCTCATGATCTCACCTGGTTTCTTAAATTCATTATATCATACAGCTAACAAAAAACCACTACCCTCAGTGGATAGTGGCTCAAGAAATCTTGATTTTTAACTTGCTTTGAATTCTGGTTCTCCTGTTTCAATAATAATTTTATGTCTGTGATGATAAAACTCATCTTCAAGTTTATTCTGCCTTTTTTCGCTACCCTGCAAATGAGCAACTTTATTATCTAGCTGATCAATTTTGGCACCATTAGCTTCAGTTCTTGCAAGCAGTGTCTTGATCAATTGAGTGTTTTCCTTAAGCTGAGGTTTCATTTCAGCTACATCACCTTTTAATGTCGAGACATCTTCTTTTAAGGAAGAAACATCTTCCTTTAATGACGTGACATCTTCTTTTAGGGAGGAAACATCTTCCTTTAATGACGTGACATCTTCTTTTAGGGAGGAAACATCAGCTTTAACACCAGATATTTCTTCTCTCACTATCTGCCTGATACCATCTAACAGCTCCTGATCCAAAGTTAACACCACCTATCTCTTAATAATTTCCATGAGTGGCATGCATTTTTTAATTAATTACTTTTATCTTTTGAGTTTAATTGATTGCCTGTATAAATTAAATTATACCACATTAGATAGTAAAAAACTAGTGCCAATGTTTTATTAACATCTTATTTCAACTTAAATATTTATCTATTTCTGCTGCAGCCTTACGACCTTCATCTATTGCATTTACAATCAGACTCTGGCCTCTCCGCATATCACCGGCTGCAAAAACTCCATCAATATTAGTTTTGAAATCTCCGTACTCTGCATCAATATTGGAACGCTGATCCTGTTCAAGTCCAGCTTTTTCTATTATAGTCTCTTCAGGTCCTAAAAAACCCATCGCTATCAAAATTAAATCAGCAGACCAGATTTTTTCTGTTCCTGGCTGTTCTATAGGTACAAAACGATTTTCATCATTTCTTTCCCAGTTGATTTTAACAGTTTTAACTCCACTGACAATCTTTTGACCTTCAGCTTCTTCAGTTAAAATTTCTTCTGTCATTATCAGAAATTCTCGAGGGTCAGAGCCAAAAAGCTCAATTGCTTCTTCCTGGCCATAATCCACCTTCAGAGTTTTTGGCCATTCCGGCCAGGGGTTATCTGGCTGGCGTTCAGATGGTGATTTAGGCATAATTTCAAACTGGTTTACACTTTTGGCTCCCTGTCTAATAGCAGTTGCTACACAGTCAGTTCCAGTATCACCACCACCAATTACAATTACATCTTTATCCTGGGCGGAAATATAGTCCTCATTTTGATCGCCTAAAATATGCTTTGTATTTGCTTTTAAGTAATCGACGGCAAAATGGACCCCATCTGCCTCACGGCCCGGCACTTCCAGGTCGCGAGCCTTGGTTGCTCCTCCGGTGAGGACCACCGCGTCGAACCCACCTTGAAGCTCTGCTAAGCTCAAATCTTTTCCAATTTCTGTTTCTGTAATGAACTCAATTCCTTCAGCTTCCATAATCTTCAGCCGACGCTTTAGTACTTTTTTCTTGTCGAGCTTCATATTAGGAATACCGTAGACTAAAAGACCACCTATTCTATCCTGACGTTCATACACTGTTACTGTATGTCCCAGCTTATTTAACTGATCAGCTGCAGCCAGTCCGGCAGGTCCTGAACCAACAACTGCTGCTGATTTTCCTGTTCTCACTTCTGGTGGCTCTGGTTTAATCCAGCCCTCTGCAAATGCTTTCTCTATAATCTGATATTCATTGGCCTTAATTGTAACTGCTGGATCATTGAGTCCCACAGTACAGGAACCCTCACAGGGAGCCGGACAGACTCTGCCTGTAAATTCGGGGAAGTTGTTGGTTTTAAGCAGTCTTTTTACTGCCTCTTCCCACTTACCTTTATAGATTAGATCATTCCACTCCGGAATTAAATTGTTTACCGGGCAGCCGGAAACCATGCCTCCGATATCAAGGCCACTGTGACAGAAGGGGATACCACATTCCATACAGCGGGCTCCCTGAATTTTAGCAGCTTTTTCGCTAAATTTATTTTTAAATTCAAGCCAGTCATTTATACGTTCTTTAGGCGGGCGCTCTTTTGGAACTTCCCGCTTATATTCCATAAATCCAGTTGCTTTACCCATATTATTCTCCTCCTCTGTCTTAATTTCCGCTTACTCGGGCTTCGTCATGAGCATTTTCCTCGAAAGCCTTCATTAAAGCATCTTTTCTGCTTAATCCCTGATCCTTAAAACTATTGATAGCTGTAATCATCCGCTGATAATCTCGCGGCATAACCCGCAAAAACTTTTCGCGCAGGTGCTGCCAATTATTTAAAATTTCCGCTGCCCGATCACTACCGGTATATTTTAAATGGTCTTCTATCATTTTCTTTACAACTGTTTCATCTTCTGTTTCAGTTAAATAATCAAGTTCAACCATTTCTTGATTCACTTTATCTTTAAAATCAGACTCTAAATCAAATACATAAGCAGTTCCACCGGTCATACCAGCAGCAAAATTACGGCCGACCTGACCGAGAACTACAACTCTACCACCTGTCATGTATTCACAGCCATGATCTCCCAGTCCTTCAACAACAGCATTAACACCACTGTTGCGGACACAGAAACGTTCGCCTGCCTTGCCTTCTATATAGGCTTCTCCAGCTGTAGCACCAAAGAAAGCAACATTACCAATGATAATATTTTCTTCTGCCTTAAATTTTGAGCTCTCCGATTTCTCAACAATTATTTTTGCTCCTGAGAGTCCCTTACCGAGATAATCATTGCTGTCTCCTTTGAGACGGAAGCTGACCCCCTTTGGCAGATAAGCTGCAAAACTCTGACCGGCTGATCCTTCAAAATTAAGCTGAATGGTGTCTTCCTTTAAACCATCAGCACCATAGCGTTTGGTTATTTCACTGCCCATAATTGTTCCTACAACTCGGTCTGTATTTTTAATTTTTAAATCCTTCTGCAGCTGAACTCCATTTTCCACAGCATTTTTAGTCAGTTTAAGTAATTCTCGCAGATCCAGACTCTTCTCCAGCCCGTGATCCTGTTTTTGCTGACAGTAAATCGACTTTTCTTTTGCTTTTTCCGGCTGATATAAAATGGAAGCATAGTCGAGTCCTTTTGCTTTCCAGTGTTCTTCTTTTTTATCCTGTCTCAACTTATCAACTCTACCTACCAGTTCATTAACCGAACGGAAACCTAAAGCTGCCAGCTCGCGGCGAAAGTCTTCTGCCATAAAGCGCATAAAGTTAACAACATGTTCCGGTTTACCCTGAAACTTCTTCCTCAGTTCAGGGTCCTGAGTGGCTACCCCAACCGGGCAGGTATTTTTACTGCAGACCCGCATCATCACACAGCCTAAAGCAACCAGAGGGGTTGTCGCAAAACCAAATTCCTCCGCTCCCAGCATTGCTGCCACCGCTAAATCTTTACCCGTCATTATCTTGCCGTCAGTCTCTAAGGTCACACGGTCCCGCAGATCATTTAAGACAAGGGTCTGATGGGTTTCCGAAAGTCCAAGTTCCCAGGGCAGACCGGCGTGACGAATACTGGTCCGCGGGGAAGCACCTGTTCCTCCATCATAGCCGCTGATTAAGATTACATCTGCTTTTCCTTTGGCTACTCCGGCTGCTACAGTTCCGACTCCAACTTCTGAGACCAACTTAACATTAATCCGGGCCTCCCGATTGGCATTTTTGAGATCATGAATCAGCTGGGCCAGATCTTCAATCGAATAAATATCATGGTGAGGAGGAGGGGAAATAAGTCCTACTCCAGGTGTTGTACCTCTGGTCTCAGCTATCCAGGGG
Source organism: Halanaerobium sp. ST460_2HS_T2 (assembly GCF_003337665.1). Classification (NCBI taxonomy): domain Bacteria; kingdom Bacillati; phylum Bacillota; class Clostridia; order Halanaerobiales; family Halanaerobiaceae; genus Halanaerobium; species Halanaerobium sp. ST460_2HS_T2. The sequence goes on along the minus strand of NZ_QPJF01000010.1, from coordinate 87,301 downwards.
TAAACTTTTTTTCCGGGCAGCTGTCCGCCTTCTCCCGGCTTGGCTCCCTGGGCCATCTTAATCTGAATTTCTTTAGCATTAACCAGATAGTTCGAATCAACTCCAAAACGACCGGAAGCAACCTGTTTAATTGCACTGCTCCTTAAATCTCCATTTGCATCGGGAGTAAAGCGCTCTGGATCTTCTCCTCCTTCGCCAGTATTACTTTTACCACCAATTCTATTCATGGCAATCGCTAATGCCTCATGGGCCTCCTGACTGATCGAACCATAGGACATAGCTCCTGTTTTAAATCGCTGCATGATTTTTTCAGCCGGCTCAACTTCTTCTAAAGGTATTGGCTCTGGCTGATATTCTGGTTCTAAAAGGCCTCGTAGAGTCAGCATTTTTGAACTCTGATCATTTATCTTTTCTCTGTATTCTTTAAATAGCTCATAATTATTTTCTCTCACTGCCCGCTGCAGCAGATAAATAGTCTCCGGATCATAAAGATGTTCTTCTCCATCTTTTCGCCAGCTAAACTGACCGCCGGGTTCGAGAGTCTCCTTTTCAACTTTAACACCCTTAAAAGCACTATCATGGTGCATAATACTTTCTTTTTCAATTTCATCCAGACCAATCCCACCGATTCTGGAAGCTGTCCGGCAGAAATATTTATCAATAACTGCTTTTGAAATCCCAATCGCCTCAAATATCTGAGCTCCTCTGTAACTTTGAACAGTAGAAATTCCCATCTTGGCCATAACCTTAACTACACCTTTAACTGCTGCCTTAATATATTTTTGAACAGCTTTTTCTTTAGAAGACTCAAGATGTCCTGTTTCAACCAGATCTTCCAGGGTTGCAAACGCCAGATAGGGATTTACTGCATCGGCTCCATAACCAATTAAAACGGAAAAATGATGCACTTCTTTGGGCTCTCCTGATTCTAAAACCAGACTAACTTCAGTCCGCAATCCTTTTTCAATCAAATAATGATGCAGTCCACTTACTGCCAGAAGAGCTGGCACAGCTACTTTAGTGCCGTTTACTCCCCGGTCAGAGAGAAGCAGAATATTTACTCCCTCAGCTATCAGCTCTTCCGCTTCAGTACATAATTCTTCCATTCTTGCAGCCAGACTGCCGCTCTCCTCTTTTTTATCAAAGATAATATCGAGGGTCGCGGTTTTAAAACCTGGCTGCTCAATTTGCTTAATCAAATCTAACTCTTCATTTGTTAAAATTGGGTGTTCAAGCTCCAGCTGCCGACAGCTCTTAGCTGCAGGCTGCAGCAGATTCCCTTCTGAACCTAAAAAAGTATTGGTAGCTGTAATCAGCTTTTCTCTAATTGAATCAATGGGAGGATTGGTTACCTGAGCAAAACGCTGCTTAAAATAATTATACAAAAGCTGCGGCTGGTCAGATAGAACTGCCAGGGAGGCATCATTGCCCATTGAACCAATTGGATCTACACCATCGCGGGCCATTGGAATTAAAATCTTCTGCAAATCTTCATAACTATAGCCGAAACTTTTCTGCATTTTAACCAGTTCGGCAGAATCCAGGCTCTCTTCTGCAGCAGCTTTAATTTTAGTCTGGTCACTTGCTGACTCAGACTTTAAATCATTTAGTTCAATTAATTCCTCCTGCAGCCACTCGCCATACGGTTCAGCGGCAGCAATTTCTCTCTTAAGTTCCTGATCATTAATTATTCGCCCTTTTTCGGTGTCCAGGAGCAGCATTTTTCCCGGCTCCAGGCGCTGTTTGCTGATAACCCTTTCTTCAGGCAGCTCCAGAACCCCTACTTCAGAGGATAAAATCAATAAATCATCTTCAGTTATATAATATCTGGATGGACGCAGACCATTACGGTCAAGTACGGCTCCAACCTGAGTCCCATCAGTAAAGGCCATTGCAGCCGGACCATCCCAGGCTTCCATTAAGGTGCTGTGATAATGATAAAAGTCCCGCTTCTTTTTTTTCATCTCTTCGTTATGCTCCCAGGGCTCGGGGATCATCATCATAACCGAATGGGCCAGCGAGCGTCCATTTAGAGCTAAAAACTCTAAAACATTATCAAAACGTGCCGAGTCACTACCTTCGGGGGCAATAACAGGCAGCAGCTCTTTTAAATCATCACTGAAGATCTCACTCTCAAAAATCCCTTCCCGGGCCCGCATCCAGTTCTGATTACCAAGCATTGTGTTGATCTCACCATTATGAATCAAATAACGATTTGGATGAGCCCGCTCCCAGCTGGGAAAAGTATTGGTACTAAAACGTGAATGTACCAGAGCAATTGCAGTCTCCATTTCTGCCTTACTTAAATCCGGAAAGAATCCTTCCAGCTGTTCAGGAGTCAGCATCCCCTTATAGACCAGAGTACGGCTGGAGAGAGAGGCAAAATACAGTTCTCCTTTATACTCTGAATTACGAATTTTATTTTCAATTTTTTTGCGAATTAAATATAATACTCTCTCAAAATCTATTCCCTGCTCTACTTCTTTCGACTTCTCAATAAAAATTTGATAAAAATCTGGCATTACTTCTAAAGCTGATTTTCCAATTTCTGCTGTCTCAACCGGTACCTTACGCCAGCCAAGCAGCTTCTGTCCTTCTGCTCTAACAATATTTTCAACTAATTCCTTAATTTCTTCTCGCTTCTTCTCAGCCTGCGGCAGAAAAACCATTCCTGCTCCATAATCTCCGACTTCTGGGAGTGATACTCCCTTTGCCGCCATCTGCTGTCTCAAAAAACTATCAGGAAGCTGAATAAGAATACCGGCACCATCACCAGTATTCTCTTCACTACCACTTGCTCCCCTGTGGCTTAAATTGACCAGCACCTCCAGAGCCTGTTCAACTATCTGATGCGACTTTCTACCTTTAATATGGCTTACAAAACCCATACCACAGGCATCATGTTCAAATTCTGGACTGTACAAACCCTGCTTCTCAGGCATTTTTGTAAAAGTCATAGCAAATCATTCCTTCTCTCTTGTGATTGAAGGTACCGAGCAGCCGAAGAAATTTACCGGATACCAGGTACCAATGTTTTTTCTTTTATAAGGTGTACTATTTAGTATAGAGCCAAAGTTTAAAAGTGTAAATAGCTTCTCAACTTTCTATCCTTGTATACAGGGATTATATTTTAAATTATTTTTATAAAAAATACAGGATATTTTAGTCGGATAAAGAATAATTGTTAATAGTGGTTAATTTTTATGGACTATAAGAACAAGATAGATAAATAAAGCAGGTGTCAGAAATGAAAAATTTTAGCTTTAAAAATAAGATTATGACATTGATTTTAACGATCATTGTCATTTTTGCGTTAGTTGTAATTATTGCAATTACAAATAGTTTTAATTCTATACTTCAGGGAATTATTTTTGAAAACGAAAGAAATAAAACCGCTCAAAAATCCGAACTGACGGCAAACTGGTTTGAAGAGAAGAAAGCAGATTTAGAGATTTATGCCAATACACAAATTATTCAGTCCGACAGCTGGGAGAAAAAACTTACCTATCTGCAGTCTGAATTGAACAAGCGAGAAAATAACTATTTTTTCTTCTTTATAGCTGACCAAAAAGGCAATTACAGCACTACAATTGAGAAAAAAGCCGGAAATATCAGTGATCGTAGATATTTCCAGGAGGTTTTAAAGGGAAAAACTGTAGTTTCAGATCCTTTGATTTCAAAATCAACGGGCGAACCAATTATAGTACTTGCCGCCCCAATTAATAATCAGGATCAGCTTTCTCTGCTGGGAGCCACCATTAAAATTAAAGATTTATCTAATTACATAAACCGTTATACAAATACTAAAGAAGGTCTTTATTCTTTCATTATTAATGCAGAAGGAAATATTGTTGCTCATCCCGAGCAGGAAAAAATTAAAAACCAGTATTTTTATAATTACAGCAGCTTTTTTGCTTATGATTACAGTTTTATTGCAGATATTATAGGCCAGAAAAAAGGAGATCTTCATTTTGAAGAAAATGGAGAGGAAAAACATGCCTTTTACCAGACAATACCCGGAACAGATAACTGGAAACTGGTAAGTATACTGCCTCACAGTTATCTTAATCAATCGATTGAAAAAGTAAATAATATAATTATTATAATAACGGTGTTGACCATTATCATTGCTGTTGTTTTAAGTATCTACCTGGCAGAAAATATTGCTAAACCAATTATTCAGCTTAAAAATACTTTTAAAAAAGGTGCTTCTGGAAACTTAAATGTCCGCTCTGATATAAAAAGTAATGATGAAATTGGAGAAGCTGCCCAGAGTTTCAATAAAATGATGGCTGTAATTAAAGATTTAAGTTTTAATGATGCTCTTACAGGGCTGCCAAACATTAATTTTTTCAAAAAGAAGCTAAATCAGTATATAAAAGAACATCAAAATGAAAAAATATATGTCTGTGCAGTCGGCATTGATGATTTTAAAACGATAAATGACAGCTTTGGACATAATGTGGGTAACGAGATTTTGAAAAAAATGGCAGAAAGACTATCAGTTCAATTAAAAGAAAAGGAAGTAATCAGCCGGGTTGGAGACGAGTTTTATTTTCATCTAAGCCACAATTCGGATAAAGAAAATATTAAGAAAAAATTGGCCAATATTTTAGAAAACATTAATAGTGATTATTTTATTGAGGACCATATAATTTATATTAGTTCCAGCCTGGGAGTTACAGTTTACCCTGATGATAGTCAGAACCCGGAAAGAATGATTAAAAATGCCAGTCTGGCAATGCATTATGTAAAAAGAAATAGCTCAAACAAAATGGCTTTTTATTCGATAAATATCGATAATAATATCTCCGAAAAAAAGAGGCTGGAAAACCAGCTGCAAAATGCACTGGCTGAAAATCAATTTACTCTTTACTATCAGAGCTTTATTGACAGCAGAAAGGAAAAGATAGTTGGTTTTGAAGCCTTAATCAGGTGGCAGCATCCCGAAAAGGGTCTAATTCCACCGGGAGTTTTTATACCACTGGCAGAAGAAAATGGTCTGATTAAAGAAATTGGCGACTGGGTTTTAGAGGAATCCTGTCGAGAAATAAAAAAATTAAATAATCGTTTTAACAGAAATTATTTTATCTCGGTTAATGTCAGTCCGGAACAGTTTATAAGTCAGGATTTTATAAAAAAAGTAAAATCCACCCTGCAAAAAACAGGTCTAAAAGCTGAAAATCTGGAACTGGAAATTACTGAACGTACTACTGTTGAAAATATTGATTATACAGTTAAAGCTTTAAATCAGCTGCAGGAGCTTGGGGTTAAAACCTCAATTGATGACTTTGGTACCGGTTATTCTTCTTTAAATTATATTAAGGAATTTGCAATCAACACTCTAAAAATTGATAAGTCTTTTATTGATGAGTTCATTACTGATAACAATAACAGAGCGATTGTTAATACAATTATTACCCTGGCTCACAGTCTCAATTTAGAAGTTGTTGCCGAAGGTGTAGAGACAATAAACCAGGCTGAAAAATTAAAAGCTGTGGATTGTGATCTTCTACAGGGTTATTATTACAGCCACCCGGAGCCGATCAAAAATATTATTACAGAACTTGAAAAGCTGAATCAACAGTAAAATCAAACTCGTATTTATCCAAAAAACGCTGTCGGCAAAGACAGCGTTTTTAATTCAATATAATTATTTAATTATTATCTTAAAAATCCTGATAGTTTAAGAATAAAGATCAGCAATTAATCCATTTAGCATAATATCCCTTTTCTGACAAAGATGCAGGGTCCAAATATTACTTAATCTCTATTCTACCAAAACTAGATAATCGACAGTTTTTATTACCTCCCCACCTTTGCGGGCAAGCTCAAAACTTAAGCGCTGATAGCCGGCTGCAGCTCCCCTAAAAGTCCAGCTTTTAATTCCTCCCCGGCCAACCAACAGCCCGGAGCCCTCTATTTTAGATTCTGCTGCCTCAACATCTGATTCTGGGCCAGCAGCATCTCTTTGATAATCAGCTGCAAGCAGCTCCAAAATCTTAGCCTCTGATTCTATTAAACTCCAGCGATAACCTGTACTCGGATTTTCCGCCAGTTTAAGCTCTAAAATTTCATCCACTGCTATTTCCCTGGTCAGTAAATTGATAGCAAAAAGATAAGTTTTTTGGCTAACTAAACTCCCAGCTTCAGCATTTAAAAGGTTAAAATTAACCAGAGCTGCACCTTTCTTTGCAGCCTCAAAATACCAGCTGTGAATTCCTCCTTCACCTGCCAGCTGCTCTCTTTTTTTCAGCGGCTCATAACCTTCAGAAAGCAAAGAGATAAGTTCCGGATTCTTAACTTTTATCTGCCACCGCTGACCGGCGGCAGGATTTTCAAACAATTTTATCTGACTGATTTCTTCCGTATTTAATGCTTTTAAGTTTATTGCTGCAGCAGTTCCATTTAAACAAATCAGGATAATAAACAGCAGAATTATTTTGCTATTTGAGTTTTTAAATAAATTATTCATTGGTTGTCACCTCATAACTATCTTTATTTAATAGAAATTTCTTCAACACTATTTTGATAGGAGTCATCATAACCAACTACTGTATTGGCATGATCTAAATATGGGTTGCTGTAATTATCAACTGTCCAGATACCATTACTATTATACTGGGTACTATCAATAGCTGCTGAAAGTAAATATCCCTGATCCAGAAGATCTTTTACTGCCTTGATATCTGTATAATTATTTATCTGCAGATAATATATTGGATAATCAACTCGATGGCCAGCCGCTGTTCTCCAGGCTTCTTCACTGCCCCAGCTTAGATATTCACTATCATCAGCCGGCATCTCGGCCCAGCTTGCAGCTCCGAGGTTGGCAAGCATCATCAGGTTATCAGTATAATAACTTCCTCCATCCTGGCCGCCGTTAATCAGCTGATAAATAAAATCTGGGCTCATTAATTGGCTCTGATCTACTCCAGTTACTGCAGCTGCACTTAGATCCCAACCCTGATCTCGAGCTTGATAGAAACCGAGCATGTAATAGACAGTACTCCAGGAAGCACAGGAACCTTCACTGCCCTGATTTCCTACCGGAGGAAAATATTCAGAAGCAGAATAATCCAGACTTGCTTCTCCGGCAACTTTAATTTGATCACCTGCAAGAGCACCAGCATCAATTGTTTTTACTATACCACTTTCCAGAGCAGTTTTCATCTCTTCGGCTGATAGCTCTTTTAAACCTCTGCCAAAACTATCATTGTGATAACTCTGAGCCCTTAAATGTTTATTTTCCCTGCTCCTCCAGTCAGCCTCAGTATAATCGCGAACATAACTATCCAAACCGGAACTGCTGTCAGCTTGAGCTGAAACACTGGTTTCAATATTAATATTCATTGTAAAACTCTTTGAGTTACCGGCAGCAATTAGTTCAGAACTAAGATTAGAACTGTAAGTTTGCACCGGAGTACCTGGATAAGCAGAATATTCTTCTAGCTGCCAGTTATTCAAATAGATATCACTACTACCTGAATTAGTAACTGTTAGAGTAATCTCACCATTTATTGGCAGCAGACTTGAAATATCAAGAGCAATATTATTTTCAGGAAAAGCAGAAGCTCCTCCTTTTTGATTGACAGGAATATTATTCATACTGCCATCATAATCATAGGGAGCAGATGCTGGATAGAGCTGTTTACTACCATCGGCAGTCTCAAATTTTATCTCAACGTCTTTACGTGAGGCTGCTTCGATATTGAAAACCGCCAGAGCTTTTGGTTGATACTGATCACGAGGAGCTATTAAATATAAATCGAGATTATTGGCAATCGCAGCCTCATAACTTATATAATAGGACCCATCGTTAAATGCCCCCCAATTTTCTCCCCAGGAATTAATCAGCTTAAAAACTCCATTTGCATCTGTACCATCCGGATTATTCTCTTCCTGACTGAGAAAAACTGCAGTTACCTCTCGGGGAGCAGTATTATCTATATATTCTGGATTATTAGTACCACTCAGATCACCTTCCCAGTGAGAAAAATAATAACTGTCAGCTGCCTGGGCCATCAATTTTGTAGTTGTACTATCCTCCTCTTCTAAAATGACTTCTCCGCCACCCTCTTTACTTACAATCACATTATTACTATCACCTGTATTATCCAATCCTGAGTCACCAGCAATATTGCCACCATTTGAACATCCACTTAACAAAGTTACGAGAAGAGAAAATAGAATCATTAGTTTAAACATTTTTTTCATTTACTAGTTTATACCTCCATAGTTGATTTGATATTCTACATCTATTTATTGTATTTTTTATTATATATATAAAAAGGCTGTAGAGATATCTCTCTACAGCCATAAATTTCTTTGCTACCTATTCTCTTTTTCAAAAACTGTAATAATACTCTGCCAGGCTGCCCTAATATGCTCTTCGGCACATTCTCGAGCCCGCTCAGCATCGCCACTGGCTATTGCCTCGGCCAGCTCCTTATGCTCGGCCAGAAATTCCTGCATCCTTCCCTGGCGGGAAAAACTGCTCCGCCGGAAGCGAGTTGCCTGCTCAAAAAGTGTATCCAGAAATTTCTCCAGCCACTTATTATTAGAGGCTTCTTTAATTATTCGATGAAAAGCAACATCCACCCGGATACAGCCTCGCTGATCATTATGTTCAATACAGTCTTCCAGCTCCTCAGTATATTCCCTTAAGAGCTGTTTCTGTTTTTCATCAATATTCTGGGCGGCCAGATAGGCGGCCAGCCCCTCCAGTTCCGTCCGGAGCTGAAAAATATCGTCAATTTCTTTTTTGGTTTCAATTCCAGCCACAAAAACACCCTGCTGAGGAATAATATTAATCAATTCCTCCTGTTCCAGCATTCTAAAGGCCTCTCTCACCGGGGTTCTACTGACACTGAGCTCTTCCGCGATCTCCATCTCAGTTATCTTTTCCCCGATCATCAGCTCACCTTTTAAAATGGCTTCCCGCAGAACTTTATAAACCTGTTTTCTTAAAGGTTCATAACTGTAAGAATCAATTGCACTTAAATTAAATTTACTCATACTCAACACTTCCTTCTTTATTATAGTTCTGAGACCTCGATACCTGCACTTTCCAGAAATCGCTCAAAACCCTTATATCCGATTGAATTATTTTTATAAACTCCAGCATCCTCAAGAACCCGGCTGAATTTACCGGCCACTTCAACTTCTACAACTCGCTCGGCTTCTTCTTCACTTAAATTAATACCATATTCATTTTTAAGCTCTGCAACCCAGTCTAAATGTTTTCCCAGACCATCCTTCATTTTTAACTCGTCCAGCTCCAGATCACCACTTAAATAACTAGAAATCCAGTTTAATTCAGTCTTTAACCGTCCCGGCAGAATAGCTCTTCCCATTACCTCAATCAGACCGATATTTTCTTTTTTAATATGATGTAAATCTGCATGTGGATGAAAAATACCATCCGGATATTCTTCGCTTTTACGATTATTTCTCAGCACCAGATCCAGTTCATAGTGACCGTTCTTTTTCCGGGCAATTGGGGTTATTGTATTATGAGCTTTCTGTTTGCCATCAACCTGAGAAAAAGCAAGAATATCAAGATCCGGATCAGAATACTGACGCCAGTTATCTAAAATTTTAGCAGCCAGATTAATAATATCTTCTCTGACTTCCGCTTTAAGACGGATTACCGACATTGGCCACTTAACCCGGCTGATCTCAACTTCGGGAAAGGTTGGATGCTGATAAAACTTTTCTGCCTCCGCTTCTTCCATCGGGAAAATATGTCGTCCTCCCTGATAATGATCATGATTTAAAATTGAACCACCAACGAGCGGTAGATCAGCATTAGAACCGATAAAATAATGCGGCAGCTGGTCAATAAAGTCCAGCAGTACGGCAAAAGTGTTTTTATCAATCTGCATTGGAATATGATCTTTATGAAAAACTATACAGTGTTCATTATAGTAAACATAGGGCGAATACTGTAAAAACCAGTCTTCATTCTGCAGTTTTAAAGGTACAACTCTGTGGTTCTGACGGGCAGGATGACTAAAATTGCCTGGATATCCCACATTTTCAAGACAGAGATAACATTTTGGATAATTACTCTGAGGTTCTTCTTTTGCTTTTGCGATCTCATCCGGGTCTTTCTCCGGCTTGGAAAGATTGATAGTAATCTCAATCTGACCATAATCACTTTCGGCCTTCCAATTTAAATCGCGGGCAATTCGGGCCTGGCGGATATAATTACTTGCTTTAGCAAAATGATAGTACTCATTAGTAGCCCTTTTGATTCCTTCTCTTTCGGCGGTCTGATAAAAACGACGCCCAATTTCCGACTGACGAGGTGTCAGTGCCCCCATAATTTTAGTATCCAGAAGATCTCTTTCTGTTACCCGATCCTTAATCAGTCCCTTTTCAACTGCAAAATCTAAAAGTGGATCCAGTAAAACCTGGGGCTCAGCGGGAATCTCAAAATCTTCTTCCGTTAAAGCAGATGCCGGACTTTCCTTAATATCTAAAATACTTCTGATCTGATTACGAGCCGCAACTCGATCCCAGTCTCCCAGCAGATCGTTGGACTCACCATAAACCAATAATTTTTCTATAATCTGATTAACCTTTTCTATTTCCACAATTCAACCTCCTGTCAGTACTGACTGCAAAAAATCAAATTTCTTATTTTATTAAAAATAGCTGAAATACTCTATTGTTATTATTGTATTTGATTTCAGGCAAAAAATCCAGTAATCTCAAAAAATTAATGTGAAAACTTTACTAAAGCTTAACCACTGTCTCCTCTGCAGCTGATCTGCGCATAGCATCCATAACTTTCAGGTTGGCATATGTTTCTTCTTCTACTTTTAGCGGCACCTCAGTCTGATAAATGATTGCTCTGGCAAAGGCTTCCACTTCAAGCTGATATTGAGCACCGGTTTCCACTTCAAGCTTTTCCACCTCACCATTTTTATCCAGCAGAAAATAATTTTCTTCCAGCCAGGAGAAAAATCCTGGTACTCTAATTATACCTTCTGTCCCTACTACTTCCAGGTCCTGCTCATTATAAGAATTGAGGCTGTAATAAAGACTGGCAAAAGACCCGCCTTCAAAATAGAGAGTACCACTTCCGCTTAAATCAACACCTGCCGCTGTTTCTTTTTGAAAGAAATTAGCAACTTTCGTTGGCATTCCTCCCATTAAATAACGCGAGATATTAACAGTATAACAGCCGATATCATTTAAGGCTCCTCCATCTAATTCAGCACTGAGGCGAATGTCATTATCACGATCACTAATATCAAAAGCAAAATTACTTTTAATCTCTTTAATCTCTCCAATAACTCCGTCAGCAACCATTTCTTTGAGCTTAACCACAAAAGGCTGAAAACGATACATAAAGGCCTCCATCAACTTAACTCCATTTTTTTTGGCAGCAGCAAACATTTCCTCTGCTTCTGCTTTGCTTTTTCCGGAAAGTGGTTTTTCACATAAAATATGTTTTCCAGCTTCTGCTGCCTTTATTGTCCATTCCTTATGCATTCCATTGGGCAGTGGAATATAAACAGCTTCTATCTCTTCGTCAGCCAGCAGTTTATCATAATCATCATAATAGACAGCAGCTCCAAATTGCTCCGCAAAATCAGCCGCTTTTTCCTGACTCCGACTGGCTACAGCATATAATTCTGAATTTTCGGCAGCTATAATGCCTGGTATTACAGCCTTGCGAGCAATATTTGCACAGCCTAAAATTCCCCATTTAATTTTCTCCATTAACAACTCACTCCTCTAATTTAAAAATTTTTAAGTACTTTATTAGTGATAAATTTAGATAAATTAAGTAGAATGCCTTACTATTTTAAATATCAAAAAATATACAGCTAATTAACCACTCTTTATTTATTTCTTGAAAAAAGCTGCAATTCCTCTCTCAGAGTATAATTTTAACCCGGAAAAAGCTCGTTTGAAAACTGTAATTTAAAACCATATTCTGTTAAACATTATTTTTTAGCTTTTAAAAAAGATAAAACCCAGCCATTAGTGACTGAGTATATCTCTGTTTTATTCATTTTTAAGTTTAAGTAAAAATTATCCCTTAACTGAACCGGCCAGCATCCCCTTAATAAAGTAACGACCAAAAATAATATAAACTAAAAGGGTTGGTAGAGCAGTAATTATTGCTCCACTCATCTGCACATTCCACTCTACAACCTGACTTCCGGCCAGATTGGTTAGTGCTACCGTAATTGGCTGACTCTGGGTATCAGTTAAAGAAACAGCAAAGAGAAATTCGTTCCAGATATTTGTAAACTGCCAGATAAAGACTACTACAAAAGACGGAATGGAAATTGGAAAAAAGATATGACGATAAATACTAAAAATATTCGCTCCATCAACTTTTGCCGCCTCTGTTAGAGCCTCCGGAACATCCTGATAATAATTTCTAAACATTAAGGTGGTAATTGGCAGACCATAAACAACATGAACTAAAATAAGACCCGGAATTGAACCATAAAGTCCTATTGTCTGCATAAACTGGACCAGAGGAAAAAGTACACTCTGGTAGGGAATAAACATCCCAAATAAAATTAAAGCAAAGAGTGTATCTGAACCTTTAAATTTCCAGTGTGATAATACATAACCATTCATTGAGCCCATAATGGCAGAAAGCAGAGTGGCCGGAATTACCAGATAAAAACTGTTTAACACATTGGGAGCCAATTTGGTAAAAGCCTCTCTAAATCCTTCAAAAGAAAGCGAGTCGGGCAGCTGCCACATTGTGTTAATTGAAACTTCGGAAAAACTTTTTAAACTGGTAGATAAAAGTACATACATTGGAATCAGAAAAAATATGGCAAAGGCAATTAAAATAGCATATCTAATTATTTTTTCTTGAGTTGTCATTTTTTCGTCCATTGCTTACTCCTCCTTAAAGCTGTTGACCAGATAAGGTATAATCAGCAGTCCAACCATCATTAAAAGTACAATTGCTATTGCCGAACCTGTTGAATAGCGGTTGGATCTAAAGGTGGCCTCAAACATATAGACTGCTGGAATATCAGTTACATTATTTGGTCCACTACCTGTCATCGCATAGATTAAAGCAAAGGCTTTTAGTGATACGTGAGCCAGTACTATAATCGCCGAAAGAGTAATTGGCTTTTGGATTGGAAATAGTATTTTGGTAAAAATCTGCCACTTACTGGCACCATCAATCCGGGCTGCTTCTATCAGCTGCTGATCAATTCCCCGCAGACCGGCCAGCCACATGGCCATTGTATAACCTGAGTACTGCCAGACAGCAGCAATTATTACAGCTACCAGCGCAATATTGAAACCCAAAAAGTTACCGGTGCTGGTAAACCAGCCCCACTGAAAAACATCGAGCCCCAGCTGCTCAAAGAGCAGATTAATACCCCGGGGATTATCGGGTAAACGACCAGGAGCAAAAATCCAGCGCCAGACTGTACCTGTTACTACAAAGGAAATTGCCATCGGGAAAAGATAAAGATTCTGAAAGAAATATCCTCCTTTAGGCTTATTATTCAAAATTAAAGACAGTAAAATACCAATTGCCAGACAGCCCAGGATAAAAAAGAGAGTAAAATAAAGGGTGTTCCAGAGATCAGTCTGAAACCTCGCTTCCCGAAAGAGTCCGGCATAATTTTCTAAACCTACATAATCCTTTGCCTTCCGCATAAAACTGGAAAAAGTGTCCCAGTCAAGCAGAGAAATCTGAACACTGCGGCTGATAAAACCATAGACAAATACTGCCAGAGTAATTATTGACGGTGATAAAATTGCAAGTGAAGTAAGTGATTCTTTATGTTTTCTTTTCATAGCTATCACTCCATAAAATAAATCTTCCCCTCCTGAAAATTTACAGGAGGGGAGATATTGCATTCCCTACCGAAATAGTTTACTGCATCAGTACCTCAATTTTAACCAGATCTAAAATAAATCTAGATCAATTACTGAACATATTCCTCATAATTCTGCTGGAAGCTTTTAAATGCCTGATCAACATCTCCAGTTGTAATAAAGGAGTTAATTGTATCATTCATTGCTGTAATAAATCCTTCTGGAGCAGCAGAACCGTGAACAATAGAAGGTGCCAGAGTATCACTTGCAAAATCTTCCATTGCACTTGTTAAATAAGGATCATATTTACTCTTATCAGCATCTAAACGAGCAGGAATTGAACCCTTAATTGGGTTAAATGTATCCTGACCTGCTTTAGAGGAAATAATTTTCAACCATTTCTTAGCGTTTTCTGGATGAGGAGCACCTTTTGGCAGACCAAAGGTATCAGTTACAACTATAAAAGTTCCTTCTGAGCCTGGCACAGGTGTCCAGCCAAATTCTTCACCGGGAGTCCAGCCTAATGTTTTAAGATAACCTTCTGCCCAGTCACCCATAATATTAAATCCTGCTTCTCCCTCATTTACCAGTTGAGTAGCATCCTGCCAGGTAAGAGCAGAGTGATCTTCATTTACATACTGCATAATATCTTTAAAGTGAACTAGTGCTTCTCTGACTGCAGGATCATCTGGTGCTGTAGAGCCATCCCAGAGACCATTATAGCCATCAGGACCTAAAGTAGCTACCAATAATGTTTCAAAAATTTGACCGGCAGGCCACTTATTAGTATCACCAAGTGCCAGTGGAACTACACCAGCTTCATCCAGCTTAGCCAGAGCTTCTTTAAAGCTTGCTAGATCTGTTGGAGGTTCAACATTGTTTTCGGAAAGTACCTGATTGTTATAAAACATAATATTTGAGCGGTGAACATTAACAGGAATAGAATAATATTCGCCTTCATAAGAAGACATTTCTAAAATCTGCTGATTAAATTTGTCTTTTACTCCCCATTCTTCCAGCAGGCCGGTAATTGGTTCCATCATACCGGTTTCAACATAAGTATCAACCAGTTCTGCACCACCATGTACCTGGAATGAGTCTGGAGGATTACCCCCAACCATTCTGGTTTTTAGTACAGCCTTAGCATTAGAACCTGCACCACCTGCAACTGTAGCGTTAATCACTTCAACATCAGGATATTGTTCATTGAAAAGTTCAATTAAAGCATTTAGACCTTCTTCTTCTCCACCACCGGTCCACCAGCTAAAAATTTCAACTTCTCCTTCTTGAGCCAGAGCTGAAAAACTGAAGACAAAAAGCAAAGCCACCATAACCAGAACACTCAACACAGCACTTTTTTTCAATAACATTTTTTGTCCTCCTTATTTTTGTATTCAGACTTTAACAAATGTTGAAAACAGAATCTAATTTATACTATCCAGCTACCACCTCCACTGAACTCATTTTCCTTTTTTAACTTAACTAAATCGAATTAGAATTCAGACAAAAAAATCCGACTTCAACTATTATTATATCATATCCTCACTAAATTAAAAGATTATTTTGAAAATTCTTTCTCAAAAATGTCAGACTGAAAATATAAACTCTGATCATTCAGCCTGGCATTTTTAAACTAATATTTTAATCTTAAATAGAAAGCAGATTATTTGTCCTTTAATTTTTCATTCATTATTTTAACTAATTATTCCTTTTAAAACGTTCCTTTAAAAACATTTCCTGACTGCTTTTTTTCTTTTCTTCCTCTGGCTCAGAACCCTGATTAAAGTCACTAATCATCTTGGAACGACAGCTTGAACAAAAGAGTCCCGACTGAATTTCAGTTCCACAGCGTTTACACTTCAGGCTGTAGTCAACCAGCAGCCCCTCAGCAGCCAGTCTGTCTTCCCGCATAAACTTAATAATTAATTCTTTTTCTACTCCAGTATCCTCTGAGACTTTTTTAACCGTTGAATTAGGATTTTCCCAGAGATATTCCTTGACCAGCTCAAACTTTTCCTCTTCACTCTGACGACAATCAGGACAGACTTTCTGTCCACCTGAAGAAAACAACTTACCACATTCTTTACAATTTATAAGCTCCATGAGTCTCACTCCTGTTAACATTTTTATAAAAATTGATTAAAGAGTTACTTTTAAAGTTTCTTTATCTATATTATAACATAGAGTCATTTGAGGCTCCAGATATTTTGAGACATTTTTTGACAGATTGAGCAAAATTCGATAATTATTAGGATAATAATCAGATATTTAAAGAGGTTTTTTAGGGCAAACAAAGAATATATAAATTAGAGACAGAGATAATAAGGGAGGTTAAAATCATGCTTAAAGTTTTAATCTGTGATGATTCCGCTTTTATGAGAAAAATTTTTTCGGATACTATTGAAAAAGATTCAGAACTCAAAGTTGCGGCAACTGCCTATAACGGTAAAGATGCTCTGCGCAAACTCAAAAAAATTGATATAGATCTTTTGATGCTGGATGTTGAAATGCCTGAACTTAACGGCCTTGAAACCTTAGAAATTGTTAAAGAAAAATATCCCGAAATACCTGTAATTATGGTCAGTGCTCTGGATAATCGCGAAACAGTATTTAGAGCACTGGAGCTGGGTGCTTTTGACTTTATCCCCAAACCTTCAGGCTCTATTTCTTTAAATATTGACTCAATCAAAGAAGAACTGCTGCTTAAATTGAAGGCTGCTGCTGATTCTAAAGGCAGAATAACAAATAAGAAGGCTAAGAAAAAAGTTATCAAAAAAAATCGAGGTTTTCCGATTGTGGCAGTTGGCTCCTCTTCGGGAGGACCGCGAGCTTTAAATAAGCTGTTTGCAGATATCGGAAAAAATTCTCCGGCTGCTTTTGTGATAGTACAGCATATGCCGGCGGGATTTACAGAAACTCTAGCTGAAAGATTGAATAATATTTCTGGCCTTAAAATTAAAGAGGCAGAAGCTGGCGACCAGCTTAAACCCGGTCATGGACTTTTAGCTCCTGGAGATTATCATTTAGAAATTGACGCCCAGGGAAAAGTTAAATTGAATCAGAAAGACAGACTGCACGGTGTTCGCCCCTGTGTGGACTATATGATGAAAAGTATTGCTGAAAACTTCAGTGGAGATAGACTCCTGGGAGTTATTTTAACCGGAATGGGTCATGATGGAGCAGAAGGAATGTCTGCCATTGTAAACCAGGGTGGATATGGTATAATAGAATCTAAAGAGACTGCACTTGTTTATGGCATGCCTTCAGCGGCGGCAAAGGCTGGTGCCTATCATGAAATTAAAAGAATAGATGAAATTGGCAGGAGAATTACAGAAATCGTGGAGGGATAAATTTAATGGCTATTACTTTTACAGAATTTAAAGATCAGGCTAAGGAAATTTTAAATATTGATTTAGATGGCTATAAACTGGATCGAGTTGAGCGAAGGACTAAGAGCCTGATGCGCCGATATCAGGTTGATGATTTTGATCAGTGTATTAACTTAATCAAAAATGATGGGGAATTTAAAGATGCATATTTAAACCATTTTACCATTAACACCTCGGAGTTTTTTCGCAATCCAGAAAATTTTGAGTTTTTAAAGTCAGATGTTTTTCCAAAATTATTTGAAACAAATGAAAAAGTTAAAATCTGGAGTGCTCCCTGTTCTAATGGTTCGGAACCATATACTCTGGCCATTATTTTAAAGGAGATGGGGATCAGACCATCTAAATTTGAAATTTATGCTACAGATTTAGATCACACAATTCTGGATACCGCCCGCAGAGCTGAATATAAGGAAAACTCTCTTAAAAATGTTTCCGATAAGCTTTTAAAGAGATACTTTAAAGAAAGCAGTGATGGCAAAACTTATGCTCTCAGTTCTGAAATCAAAAGAATGGTAAATTTCGAGCAGAAGGATTTAATCAATGCTCGTTTTAAAAACGACTGGGATTTAATTTTAAGCCGCAATTTCTTTATTTATTTAACCAAAGACATGAAAGACGAGCTGATTAAAAAGTTTACTTCGGTCTTAAATCCAGGCGGTTATTTTTTCCTCGGCAACACCGAATATATATTTTCACCTGAAAAGTATGGTCTGGATAAAATCTTCCAGTCTTTTTATAAATACGAAGGATTATCCTGACTAAAATAATAAGCCAGCCCAAATGGGCTGGCTTTAATGTTAATTCCTCGGAGGGAGAAATTTAAATAATTTATAGCTTTTTCAACTTCGTTTTTTTAATCTTACTAATTTACCTTTTTTTCTACCTTCTGCATAGCCTCAATTATCATCTCTTCGGTTACTTTAATGGGCATCTTGAGCATTACTGTATCATTGACAGATTTAGCTGCTATTTTCGCAAGATTTTCCTCGGTAAACGGAAGTCCCAGACCTTTAAAGGAAGGAACCAAACCAAGCTGATTAAAAAACTCAATCACATCATCTATATAGTCCTGATCCTTTTCCTCCAGATAAAGCTGTACAATAATTCCATAACCTACTTTTAACCCGTGTAGTAATTCGTGGGATTCAGCCAGTGCTGTCATTCCGTTGTGAATACCATGTGCAGCTGCTCCTCGAGAAGTATTCTGGCCCAGACTCTGAATAATTGTAGTTAGATAAATATTTAGATCAATAACTTCCTTTAACTCCGGACCCAAGTCATTATTTTCACACTGTTCGACGGCTGTAATCGCCTCTGCTCGCATTTTATTATATAATATTTCTGCCAGATTCATAGCTACAACAGTTTCCAGACTGGGATTTTCTATTCCACTTTCTACTGCTTTACCCTCATACCATTTTGCTAAAGAATCTAAAATTCCCGACTTTAAATATTTAGCAGGTGCCTCAGCAATAATCTCAGGATCAACCATTACCAGTCTCGGATTCTGAGTCATAAAATAATCTCTTTCAAACTGACCATCTTCTGTATAAACAACAGCAAAGGCTGAACCTGCCGCACAGGTAGCTGCAATTGTCGGCACAGCTGCAACTGGAAGTCTGAGATCTTCGGCAGCTGCTTTGGCAGTATCAATTGCTTTACCACCACCAACTCCAATAATCAAATCAGCCTTCATCTTTTCTGCTTTTTCTTTGATAATCTCCATATTAGACTGAGAAACCTCACCCTTAAAAACATTCTTCTCCCAGTAGATACCATATTCGTCTAAAGAAGCTGTTAAATCTTCCTCGGCAGCTCTAAGTGCCCTCACACCACCAGTAATTAAAACTCTCTCTCCCCATTCACTGACATAGGCGCCAGCTTTTTTCAGAATTCCTTTTTCATTGATATACTGTGCTGGAGCCGCCTGCAGATAAGCCGTCTGGGGATCTAATTTAACTTTTTTAGTCATCTTTTTCACCTCATAGCAAAATGATTTATAGTTAATTTTCTGTCCAAACCAAAATATTTATTAGTCCATACCAATATAGGCACCTTTAGCAGCTGGAACTGCGTGCCGGACATAAAGCCCCAGAGTTCCACTATTAAACTTTAGTTCAGGTTTAACCCACTTCTCTTTTCTCCGGGCCAGTACCTGCTCAATTTCTGCGGCAGATTTTTCCTCACCCGCTATTCCAATAATATTTAAACTCCGTTCTGGAATATTAATTTCTATCAGGTCTCCATCTTCAACCAGAGCAATGGGGCCTCCATCTACTGCCTCGGGAGAAACATGTCCAATTGCTGGCCCCCGGGTAGCTCCCGAGTAACGGCCATCTGTGATTAAGGCCGTAGAAGTATTTAAAACTTCATCAGAAGCTATCGCCTCACTGGTGTAGAACATTTCAGGCATTCCAGTCCCTTTGGGTCCTTCATAACGGATAATTACTGCATCACCTGAGACAATATCACCAGAAAGAACTGCTTCCATAGCATCCTCTTCCGTGTCAAAGGCTTTAATTTTACCTTTAAATTTATGCATTTCCGGTTCAACGGCTGAATGTTTTACAACCGCCCCCATTGGTGCCAGATTACCCTTGAGCACAGCCAGTGAACCTTCGTTATTAATTGGTTCTGCTGCAGGATAAATTACATCATCAGGCAGATTAGCAGGTGCTTCACTTTCCATATATTCTAAATAGCTGAATCTCTCCAGTTCTGCAAGATTCTCTCCCAAAGTCTTTCCAGTAATAGTCATCTGGTCAAGATGTAGGTAATCTTTTAGCTCCTTCATTACTGCAGGCAGACCACCTGCATACCAGAAATAGTGGGTTGGATATTGACCACTGGTCTTGACATTGGCAATAAAGGGAATTTTACGGTGGATCTCATCAAACTCATCCAGTTCAATTTCAATTCCAAATTCGTGCGCAATTGCCGGCAGATGGAGTAAGGCATTAGTAGAACCTCCGATAGCAGCATGAATCATTATTGCATTCTCAAATGATTTACGGCTAATAATATCCGATGGTTTCAGACCTTTTTTGACCAGCTCAACTAAATAATGTCCTGCCTCTTTTGTCATTTCTGACAGTGCCTGGCTTGTTGAAGGTATTAATGCTGCCCCCGGTAAAGCAAGACCTAAAGCTTCCGCCATTAGCTGCATTGTAGAAGCTGTTCCCATAAACTGACAGGCTCCACAGCTGGGACAGGCTGAATACTGATATTCTTTAAATTCCTCTTCTGTAATTTCACCCCGCTGCAGCTCAGCAGAATAAGTTCCGATCATTTCTAAAGTCAAACCATCTGGTCCCGGAGCCATAGAGCCACCCGGTATATGAACCGCAGGTAAATCAAGTCTCATTATCGACATTAAATGTGCAGGCACCGACTTATCACAGCTGGAAAAAAGAGCAATCCCATCATAAGGAGCTGCCATTGCCTGAATCTCAACCATATTAGCGATCATTTCTCTGGAAACCAGGGAATAATTCATCCCATCATGTCCCTGGGCAATTCCATCACAGATATCAGAGGTTGTCATTCTGCTGCCCATCACATCAATCTCTTTTAATTCTTTTTTTAGTAAACTTACATATTTATCAAGATGAAAACTTCCTGGATGACCATTGCCATAAGTATTGGCAATTACAATCTGCATTTTATCTAAATCTTCTGCTTTCCAGTCCATTCCCATACGCAGAGCATCAATTTCCGGACCCTGCTTTCTAATTTCCTGACTTCTAAGCAATAAAATCAACTCCTTATTAAAAACACTTACACTTAATTAACTTTTTCTAACTAATTAAAATCTATTTAACCAATCTTGCTAGTAATATAGCTTATGTTATTTTTAAAATTAACTTACTAAATTAGGAATAAACATTACTAACTGGGGAAAAGCAAGTAGTAATCCCAGTACTGCCAGCAGAGTAAATAAGAAGGGCAGTATTGACCTTACAAGTTCTTCTAATGTTATATTAGCCACCCCGGTTGCAACATAAAGTACTGTTCCCACAGGAGGTGTAATTAAACCAATACCCAGGTTGATCGACATAATAACTCCAAAATAAACAGGATCAACACCAACTGATTCCATAACCGGCAGTAAAATCGGAGCTAAAATCAGCATTGCAGGGGTTAAATCCATTACAAAACCTACTAAAAATAGCAAAACATTGGCAATTAATAAAACTCCGATTGGACTATTAGTAATTGAAGTCAGCAGATTTGATAAGGTAAATGGTACTCGGGCCATTGTTAAAAGCCAGGCAGTTACCATTGCCATTCCACATAAAAATAATACAATTGCAGTTGTTTTAGCAGTAGCCAAAAAGATCTCGGGTAAATCTTTTACTGTAATTTCTTTATAAGCAAAAAGACCGAGTAATAAAGCCACAAAAGCTGCCACAACTCCCGCTTCAGTTGCAGTAAAAATACCACCTAATATTCCACCTACAACAAGTACCGGAATTGTTAAAGCAAGCCAGGCCCGCTTAAATGTCTTCCAGAGTCTACCCAGAGTAAATTCTGCTACCTGTTCGGACTCAACTATATGACCATAACCATGTTTTTTAGTAGTAAAATAAGTTGTGATCATTAAAGCCAGCCCAACAATAATACCGGGAATAATACCGGCCAAAAATAATCTGGCAATAGAAGTACTGGTAATAATTCCATATAAAATAAAGGGAATGCTGGGAGGAATAATAATTCCAATTACAGCTGAGGAAGCAGTAATAGCAGCTGAATAATCAGCTGGATAATCCTGCTTAATCATTGGTGGAATCAGTAATCCACCAATAGCAGCTGTGTCAGCAATCGCAGAACCAGAAATCCCACCAAAAAACATACTGGCCAGAATATTTACATGTCCTAAACCTCCAGTAATATGCCCTACAATTGCATCCGCAAAATCAACCAGTCTTTTTGCAATTCCACCACGGTTCATAACCTCTCCTACAAACATAAAAAATGGAATCGCCAGCAGTGGAAAACTATTCATACCGGAGATCATTTTTGAGGGAAGCACCATAAAAGGCAGGTCCATTGCATTCATAATTGCGATATTTGATAATCCCAGACTAAATACTACAGGTATCCCTGCCAGTACAAAAGTAAATAAAGTTCCTAAAAATAACCAGAGCATTATTCAGCACCTCCATATTCTTCAGCCGAAACAGATATTTCTTTTTCATTTTCTTTAAATAAGTCAATATGTTTTTTGATTTTTGATAAATTAATTATTACCATCATTAGACCACTAACTGGAACTACCGAATAAACATAGCTCATTGGTATATATAAAGCAGGTGATACATTGGTAGCTGAAGTTGCCACTATATAGCCATAATAGGTTATAAATGATACGACCAGTAAAATTAAAATATCAGAAATAAGATTTACTATGTTCTGTACTTTTGCTGATGGAATTCTTGCTATTACAAAATTTAAACCAACATGGTCATCAGTATTATAAGCAAGTACAGCCCCCAGAAATGAAATCCAGATAAAAATAAATCGAGACAGTTCATCTGCCCAGCCAAGTGAATTGTTTAAAACAAAACGGCTGAAAACATTTGCTCCTACAATAATAAACATTACCAGAGTTAATAAAATTAATAAAAATTTATAAATGCTAAAAAATAAATTAGAAAACCCTTTGTCTTCCATAATATTCTCCCCTTTAAACCCATTTGGCTTGAATTTTAAAATGAAGGGGGATTAGCTCCCCCTTCATCAGTTAATTATTCTTCTAAAGATTCTTTGCTTAAAATATCAGACTAATTACTGCTGTGCCTGAAATTCTTTTACCTGAGCCTGTACTTCTTCAACTAAGTCTGCACCAATTTCATCTTTAAACTGATCGTATACTGGCTGAACAGCTTCCTGGAAAGCAGCTTTTTGCTCAGGAGTTAAAATAGTTACATTCATAACATCTTTCAGTTTTTCTAAGTATTCAGCGTTCATTGCTCTGTTTGTTCTTCTGTTGTGATCTTTAGCTTTCTGAGCAGCTTCATAAACTACATCCTGTAAGTCAGAAGGTAATTTGTCATAGAACTGCTTGGAAATCATAAGTACAAATGGAGAATATACGTGTCCTGTGTTTGTTGTGTAGTCCTGTACTTCAAAGAAATTCTGTAGGTAAATTGTACCCCATGGGTTTTCCTGACCATCTACAACACCCTGCTGCATAGCTGAGAATAACTCACCAAATGCCATTGGTGTAGGGTTAGCTCCCATTTCTTTCCAGGCAGCCAGATGCATTGGATTTTCCATAGTTCTAATTTTTAGACCTTTAACATCTTCTGGAGTTTCAACAGGTCTAACACTGTTTGTTAACTGACGGTATCCATTTTCCCAGAATGCCAGACCAACAATACCAACATCTTCTAACTGCTTTAATAGATCCTGACCAACAGGTCCATCAAGAACATAGTCTGCTGCTTCGTGAGTTGGGAATAAGAAAGGTAAATCAAAGACTTTAAATCCATTAACAAAAGGAGCGATAGGAGCTGTAGAAGGACAGGTCATTTCCTGTACACCCATCTGCAGAGCTTCCATCATCTCTCTATCGTCACCAAGCTGACTGGAGTGATAAAGGTTTACTTCAATCTGACCGTCACTATTTTTCTCAACTAATTCTTTAAAGAATTCCAGAGACTTGTACTGAGCGGATTTATCGTTAAGACCGATACCAGCATTAATAGTATATTCTGCCGCCATTGTAGACACTGTGAATGTTAAAACCAATAATAGAGCAAGTGATAAGTTAATAATTAAATTTTTTCTCAAGATAATTTCCTCCTGTAAGATATTTTTTAGTTTAAGTTAATTAATTAAAATAAATTGACCAAACATATTATACTATGAATCTCCCCTCTTTTAAACTACCACCTCCTGCACCAAGATTTTTTAAAGGGCTTATAGGATTATAAACTTGCTCCTGTTTTACTTATTTATCTTGATATACCCACAATCCTGTAGCAGGATTGTTGATATAAAAGATCTCTTCTTCATTTACATTATTAAAACCATTTTCTAACTCATCTATTTTGTATTTTTCAATTGTTTGCTGATAATCTAAATAATTAAAATTTATAGCTTCAATTTCTTGTTGACTTAATTTTGGCGACGCCAGTGAAATTGTAAATCTGCCTTCAGAAGAACCATGAATCAAATGGGCTGCTGCCGAAAGATTTTCCTGTAACTCCGAATTATTATGCAAGTTCTCCAGAGTTTTTTCTGTCCCCCGATAGCCATATTTACGCAGCAGTCTATCTATTTCTTTGTCTTCTCCAAACTTATGGATACCCGGAGCAATGATAATTAAATCTCCCCCATCGGCAACTGCCATTCTGGTTCGATAAATTGCCTTACCACCAATCCAGGTGCTTTTAAATTTATCTTCTTTTAAGTAAACTACAACTTTTTCCAGTGGTTTTTCTACTTTTATTATATTTTGCTGCTGACTCAAAGCAACTGCCTTTTCAAAACTATCTCTCTCACTTCCAGCAAAAATACCTTTAATCTTTGTCAAACCAGTTTTGCTGTCTCCTACTGGCGAGTTAACAGACATTAAATATAAAAGCGGAAGTTGAGCTAAAAATTTCTGCTGACAGTAGTCATAAAGCTTCCTAACCGGAGAATGATCTTTTCCCATTATTTTTTCCATTCCGGCAAGAGCTCCCAGAAAATGTGATTTATTAATTATCTGATCTCCTCCACAGCCAACTACAATATTTTTAGTATAATTTGCCATCCCTACAACCTCATGTGGAATAACCTGGCCAATAGAGATAATAAGATCATATTTATCATCAAATAGGTGCCTGTTAATTTCTAAGGGAATCGCTTCAGTTAATTCTCCCTGAGAAAATTCTTTCATCTTAGCAGCTGGTATTTCGCCAACTTTGATTGTTTCACTTCTCCAGTTATGAGCTAAAAATCTATCTGAGGGTATTTCCCCAAACATAGACTTAAGACTTTTTCTGTCCATTGGATCGTGGGTTCCAGATGCAGGCAAAATTTCAATATTTTTAACCTGTTCAACCAGCTTAAAATATAATTTCTCAGTTATTGGTCCCAGAGCTGATGATTTACGTGTGTAATCAGGTGGAATAAGTAAGAGGTTATTTATTTTTGCATCTATTATATCTCTGGTCAGTTCAGATAAATATTTATCAATTTCTGCTTCATTAAGATATTTACCCTGACTGATAATTTCGGATTTGATTTTATTCATTTTCTTCTCTCCTAATTATGGTTTAGAGAAAACAATAAGCAATTAAAATTTTTACCACTCTGCAATAGTTCCATCCTGGTTGCGCCAGACAGGATTTTTCCAGTTATGGGCTGATTTTGCTTCCGCTCTTACCAGCTCCTCATCAATTTCTATACCAAGTCCAGCCTGGTCAGAAATTTCCGCATATCCATCTTTATATTTAAATACTTCCTTATTTACTAAATAATCCAAAAGGCCATTTCCCTGGTTATAATGAATACCAAGGCTCTGTTCCTGAATGAAAACATTTGGTGTAACAGCATCAATCTGCAAACTGGCAGCTAAATTAATTGGTCCCAGTGGAGAATGAGGAGCTACTGCTGTATCATAGGCTTCAGCCATTGCTGCAATCTTTTTAACCTCCGATATACCACCTGCATGTGATAGATCAGGTTGGATTATATCAACTTTATTGAGCTCAAAAACTTTTTTGTAATCCCAGCGGCTAAATAATCTCTCTCCCAGAGCAATTGGAATTCCAAAAGTATCCATTGTAGCCAGTGCTTCTATATTTTCAGACAGTACTGGTTCTTCAATAAACATTAAACGATAGGGTTCTAATTCTTTAAACAGAATTCGAGCCATTCCTTTATGTACTCTTCCATGAAAATCAACTGCAATTCCAAAATCAGGGCCAAGTTTTTCCCTAATAGCTGCAACTCTGGCAGCTGCCTGATCAATTTTTTTATAACTATCTATGTAATGTAATTCCTCAGTTCCATTCATTTTAACAGCTGTAAATCCGGCATCCTTTTTTTCCTGAGCCGCCTGAGCTACATTATCAGGTCTATCTCCACCAATCCAGGAATAAACTCTAACTTTATCTCTAACCTTTCCTCCCAACAGCTCGTAAACAGGCTGCTGCAGATACTTACCTTTGATATCCCAGAGTGCCTGATCAATACCAGCAATTGCACTCATTAAAACAGGCCCTCCCCGGTAAAAAGCACCTCTGTATAAAGTCTGCCAGATATCTTCTATCTGCATTGGGTTTTTATCAATTAAGTAGCTTTCCATTTCTTTTACTGCTGCTCTTACTGTATCAGCTTTCCCTTCTACAATTGCTTCTCCCCAACCAGATAACCCCTGATCAGTAGTAATTTTAAGGAAAAGCCAGCGGGGTGGAACCTTAAAAAGTTCAATTTTTTTAATTTGCACAAGAATCAACTCCTGCCTGAATAATCTTAATAAAAATTTTATTAATAACTTTTACTGATATCATTTATCTACTATTTGATATGTGATATATCAGAGTTGAGCAAAAAATATTCTTTATTTGTTAAATAAAGATTTTTTAATTATTCTGTTGCCTTTATTTTCTTTCTATTTTTAATATTACAACATTTAGCAACAAAATGCAAATAAAATTTGCATTTTTACCATCAAATTTTAAGCTCTTCTTTTTATTGCTGCATCTTCAGCAATCTCAACTCTATCTAAATGACGGTATAAAATTTCCATTGCTTTTTCTTTTTTATCATTTAAAATACAGTCAATCAAATCAATATGCTCCTGATGAGAAGTCTCCGAACGCTTATAATTTAAATAACTAAACAGCATTGTATAGTGATTTATCATTTTTAGATAGCTGTCAATTAAATAATCGTTATGAGAGGCTAGCACAATTTCTTTGTGCAATTTACTGTCATAACTGGTAAAATACTTTTTATGCCCATTCTCAAATTTATCTTTTAGATCAGAAATAACTTCTCTATTAATATCAGTAAAATAATTTTTAAGACAGTAAATTTCATGCATTTTGCGGACCTCTAAAATTTCATTGACTTCAGCTTCCGAAAAATTCTTAACAAAAAAGCCAACTCGCGGTTTATTTTCAACCAGATCCTCATTTGCCAGACGACGCAGAGCATCACGAACAGGCATCAAAGAAATACCGTGCTCTTCGGCAATCTCTCTGGTATTTAACTGCTCTCCAAGTTCTACCTCTCTATTTAAAATCTTTTCCTTTAACATTGAATAAACCTGATCTGTCAGGCTTTTTTTATTAATTGCCATAGTAACACTTCCTAATTTTTTCTGTGATATATCAGATTCTCTATATTACATATTCAACACTGAAGTTAATTCTCCTGCAAAAAAAATAAAAAATCTATAAATATTTTAAAACCACATCTTTATCTACCATGTATAACACATCCTCTTATCAAAATTCAGTTTACCTAAGTTGATTTAGTTAATCTTTCTCTCATCTTTTGATAATGATATTCCTTATAATATTTAAAATCAAAGTGTTCCCTCAGACTTTTAGAAAAATAACCTGGATAGTCAAAATCATCATTTACATATATTGGTTTTCCATGCTTCAAAACCTGAAATTTCAATAATGGTTTAGCAGAGTTTAATATTATTATATCAGTTTCTATTCCTGTCAGTTTAGAAAAATGGTTAGATAAATCAATTCTTAAATCTATATTGTTAATTTGTTCAAGAAAATATAATCGCTTAAGTTCTTTTCTTATTTCCTCAATTAAACTATCTCTTTTTATTCGTCCCTTTTCATCTCTGCTAAAATCCATAATCTTCACCTCTTTTAAGCCTGAAATCAATAGGCTCTCATATTTTCTCTTAAATAATCATAGATCTTACGCGCTGTTTTGCCGCTGATTCCATCCACCTGTTTAAGCTGCCAGATTTTAGCCTCTCTTATTTTTGCCAGAGAACCAAAGTGCTGGAGCAGGGCATTCCTTCTGGTTTCTCCCACTCCTGGAATCTCATCTAACATCGAATGGGTCAGACGCCTTGATCTAAGTTTGCGGTGATAACTGACTGCAAAGCGGTGGGCTTCATCTCTTACCCGCTGCAGCAGCTGCAGAGTAGGAGTATGGTGAGGTAAAGTGATCGGTTCACTTTCTCCAGGCCTAAAGATCTCTTCTTCTCTTTTAGCCAAACCAATAATCGGCAGGTCTTCTATACCTAAGAGTTCCAAAATCTCATAGGCTGCATTAAGCTGGCCTTTACCACCATCTATTAGAATCAGATCCGGAAGTTTTCTATCTTCACGCAAAAGTCTTGCATAGCGGCGTTCCACCACTTCTTTCATACTGGAAAAATCATCGGGTCCTTCCACAGTTTTAATTTTAAAACGCCGGTAATCCTGCTTGGAAGGTCGTCCATTTTTGAAAACAACCATTGAAGCAACAGAATCTGTACCCTGTATATTTGAGATGTCAAATCCCTCAATATGATAGGGATCATTTTCCATTTCCAGAATTTCTCCCAGCTTCTCTACAGCTCCTGAGGTACGCTGTTTTTCATATTTGCTGCGAATATCTTCCTTCTTTAAATTCTGTTCGGCATTTCGTTCAGCCATCTCCAGCATTTTTTTCTTATCACCTTTTTGCGGGTACTGGATGCTTACTTTCTTACCTTTAATATCTGCCAGTCTTTCGGCAAGTAAACTCTGATAGTTTATTTCCGTATTTAATAAGAGCTCATCAGGGATTCCAGCTGCCTGCTCATAATACTGCTGCAAAAATGAAGCCATGGTTTCTGCTTCACTTTCCTCTTCAGTTCCCTGAAGAATAAAGTATTCCTGTCCAATCAGACGGCCATTGCGGACTAAAAGCAGCTGAGCACAGGCATTATCCTCTTCTCCCTGAACCAGGGCCACCACATCCTGATCAACATTTTTATCTGTCATTACTTTCTGACTTTCACTTAATTTTTCAAATGCCTCCAGGGCATCTCTGAAACGAGCTGCTTTTTCAAAATTTCTTTCAGCGGCCGCTTCTTTCATTTTCTCCTCGACCTGATGTTTAAGCTCCACCTGACGCCCGGAGAGAAAAAGGCAGGCCTGGTCAATCAGCTCATGATAATCCTCTTTACTGATAGCTCCAATACAGGGACCAAGACATTTATCAATATGATAATTTAAGCAGGGGCGATCTTCTGGATCATCTGCCTTCAATTCCTTTTTACAGCTTCTAAGCTTAAAAATATCTTTGATCACATCAAGAGTCTTATAAATTGCATCAACATCAGCAAAGGGGCCAAAATATTTTGCTCCATCATTTTTTACAATTCTGGTTTTAAACACCCTTGGAAAATCAACATTTTTAGTCACTTTAATATAGGGATAAGTTTTATCATCCTTAAGGCGGATGTTAAATTTGGGCTGGTGTTTTTTGATTAAATTAGCCTCTAGAATATAGGCTTCAACTTCTGTATCAGTTATAATATAATCAAAATCATCTATATATTTAACCAGCATTCTGGTCTTATAAGTCTGATCATTTTTACGGAAATATGATCTTACCCGACTGCGTAAAGATTTAGCTTTACCAACATAAATAATCATTCCGGTCTCATCTTTCATTAAATAAACACCGGGCTGTCGGGGTAATTCCTTGAGCTGTGCTTCTATGTGTTCTTTTCTATTTTCATTGTCTGTCATAAATATCACCTTAATTTGTGAATAATTACTTCTTCAACTGTTACAAAACAATCTTTTAAAAATAAATGATATAATATTAGCTAATCTAAACTCTCAATAAATTTTTCCACTAATTCTGGATCAAACTGAACTCCGGCAAATCTTTTCAGTTCTGCTAAAGCCTCAGCTCTAGTCAATGCCTTCTTGTAAGGTCGGCCGCTAATCATTACATCATAAGAATCAACTATTGTCAGCATCCGTGAAAGGAGTGGGATATCTTTACCACTGATTCCTTCTGGATAACCTGAACCATCCCAGCACTCATGATGATGCAGTATTTCGGAAGATATATGGGCAAAATCTTCGATGTTAGAAGTTATTCTAAAACCAGTTTCAGTATGTTTTTTGATTATCTCCCATTCTTCATCACTCAACTCTTCTGTTTTGTTTAATATTTCTTCCGGTACTGCAATTTTACCAATATCATGCATTTGAGTTAAAAGATAAAGCCGGTCCTGCTCAGAGCTAGAAAGTCCAATTTTCTGGGCAAAATCAGCCGCGAGACTACTCATCCTCTGTACATGTTCTTCAGTTTCTGAACTTTTTTCTCTTAACGAACTTAAAAAAGCTGCCAATACACTACTGCGTGCACTTTTTCTGCTGGCAATTTTATTTTTATACATTCTATCTTCTGCCCTACCTAAAACAACCATCAAATCCTCTTCAATATCTGTTTTAGCAGCAGTCCCCAGTGAAATAGAAACCTGCAGTTCTCCAGCCTCCTGCTCTAAATAAGCATTAATTCTTTTAATGATATCTTCACTCTCAGCCCTATCTGTCTGAGGTAATAACACAACAAATTCATCCCCACCCCAGCGGGCAACTATATCTTCATCCCGGCATGATTTTCGGAAAATGTCAGCAGCCTCTTTAATCAATCTATCTCCACTGGCATGACCATAAGTATCATTAATCAATTTCAAATTATTTAAATCACCCATAATTATACTAATCGGCAGCTGACGCAATGTGTCTACCCTTTTAATTTCTTCCTCTAAAAAAGCCCGATTATATAACCCGGTAAGTTTATCATGAAAACCGAGATAACGAATTTTCGCTTCACTCTGACGCCGCTCAGTTATATTTCGACAGAATCCATCGATCATAAAACTGCCGTCTTCATCTTTCTGACTGACTCGTGCATTCATTTCCAGCCACAAAATATTCCCTTCCCGATCATAGGCCTGATAAGCGAAATTATCAACCATACCCTCTGTTTTAATCTGGTTTAAAAATTGATCCCGGCGTTCAGAATTTACATAAAGAGAATTTTTGAGATCATTATAATAAGTTATAGTTTCAGATATTGAATCAAAACCTAAAATTTGAGCCATATGAGGGTTAATCATTTTCACCTGACCGGTCGATGTAGTTTTGAAAATCCCCACCGGAGAATTTTCAAATAATCTGCGATAATTCTCCTCACTTTTTTTCAACCGCCTTTCTGACTCCAGTCTTAGCTGCTCATTAATAATCTTTTCAATTCCCAGAGAAATATCTCCTGTCAGTTCAGACAGTAGTTTAATCTCCATTTCATCAAACTCGTCATCCTCAGTTGAGCAAAAAGAAAATATTCCCCAGGGTTGGTCCATAACTTCCAATAGAAAAAAAGCTCTGGAACCACAGTGTTTAGGAAAAGAAAACTCAGAGCCAGAAGAATTCTGACAGCTGTTCTGAATCACTTTATCCTGATTATTATTAATCATTGCATCCTTAAAATCAAAACCTAAATCCTTCGAAAATAAGCTGTAATTATCTCCCTTTCTAATTAAGTCACAATTCTGTTCTGTTGAAGTTAAAATTTTTAATTTTTCCTGATCTTTACTAAATTTACCGATCCAAATATTACTATATTTGCCGTAATCAAAAGTAAGCTGAGCTGCTTCTACCAGCAGATTCTCCAGCGATCTTTCTCTGACTATTAGCTGATTTACCATACTTAAAGTTCGGTAAATTTCGTTTAATTTCTGCAGGTCAGCTTCTGCTTTTTTGCGGCGGCTTATGTCTACAGCAGTACTGATTACCAGTTTACGCCCCTCTTCATCACGTCCCAGGGGGGCTGTTTTAAAATCCCAAATTCTTTTTTCTCCATCCTTTGTGAGAATTTCAAACTCGCCACCAATACTTTTATTAGCTGCAAATGATTTGTTTATTTCCTGTTTTATCTCTTTTATATTACCGCGATGAGCTTTTTTTATCCACTGAAAAATTGTCTTGATTTCTTCTTTGCTATAACCACTAATTTCAATCCAGGTATTATTTACTATTACAACTTCCCCATCCTCAGCATGAATCATAACTGGAATCGGTGCCTCATTTAAAGCGCTGGCAAACATTTTTTCCCGCTGTTTAATCCGTTCCTTCATCTTTTCTTCGCTAATGAACTCTCCAGTTTTGCCCTGCATCGATTCTCTCTTATCTCTCTTCTTCAAATGCTGCACCTCCCTTTTAGTCCTCAATTATAACTTTCCTCGTGATATTATATAACTATTATACTACATATTTACAGTAAAAGGAATAATTTAATTAAAGTTATTGGGAATAATATCCAGACTCTGGTGTCTAGAGCACTTCTTTTAAAAACTTGCCGGTATAAGAATTTTCGCTCTGAGCCACTTCTTCCGGAGTGCCAGTGGCAACTATTTCTCCTCCCTTTTCTCCACCTTCTGGTCCGAGATCAATTAAATAATCAGCTGATTTGATTACATCAAGATTGTGTTCAATTACAATTACAGTATTGCCATCTTCCCGCAGGCGATGCAGTACTTCAAGCAGTTTTTTAATATCAGCAAAATGAAGTCCTGTTGTTGGCTCATCAAGTAGATAGAGAGTCTGCCCGGTACTTCTCTTTCCCAGCTCTTTGGCAATTTTAATTCTTTGAGCTTCTCCACCAGAAAAAGTTGTAGCCGGCTGTCCCAGACGAATATAACTTAAACCCACATCATAAAGAGTCTGCAGACGGCGGCGAATCGGCTCGATATTTTCGAAAAACTCAAGTGCTTCTTCTACTGTCATTTCAAGTACATCTGCAATTGTTTTTCCTTTATATTTAATTTCCAAAGTTTCTCGATTATAACGCTTACCATTACAGACATCACAGGGTACATACACATCAGGTAAAAAGTGCATTTCAATTTCCTCAATTCCCTGTCCCTTACAGGCTTCACAGCGTCCTCCCTTAACATTAAAACTAAAACGTCCAATCTCATAACCGCGCTGCTTGGCTTCCGGAGTGCTGGCAAAGACATCCCGAATATAATTAAAAACTTTAGTATAAGTTACAGCATTTGAGCGAGGAGTTCTGCCAATCGGAGACTGATCAATATTAATCACCTTATCAATATTATCAATCCCTTCAATTGAATCATGTTTTCCTGGATGAAGGGTTGAATCATAGATATCCCGCATCAACTGTCTTTTTAAAGTGTTATTAATTAGTGTACTTTTACCAGAACCTGAGACCCCTGTTACACAGGTGAATGTTCCCAGTGGAAAATCAACATCAATATTTTTTAGATTATGCTGTCTGGCTCCTTTCAATTTAAGCCATTTTTCGCCAGTCTGATATCTATCTGCAGGTACATGGATCTTCTTTTTTCCGGAAAGATACTGCCCGGTCAGTGAACGTTCTTCAGCAATTATATCCTCAAGACTGCCTTCAGCAACAATTTCACCACCATGTTTTCCGGCACCCGGTCCCATATCAATAATATAGTCTGCCGAGCGAATTGTATCTTCATCATGTTCAACAACTATTACTGTATTACCCAGATCTCTGATATGCTCCAGAGTACTGATGAGACGATTATTATCACGCTGATGAAGACCAATACTTGGTTCATCGAGGATATATAAAACTCCCATTAATCCTGATCCAATCTGAGTAGCAAGCCTGATCCGCTGCGCTTCTCCTCCAGAGAGTGTTCCGGCCGAACGATCAAGACTCAGATAATCAAGTCCTACATCCAGTAAAAAGCGCAATCTCTCTCGGATTTCTTTTAAAATTTCCTTACCAATTTTTGCTCGTCTATCATCCAGCTCTACTCCCTGTAGAAATTCATGGGCTTCTTTAATAGTAAACGAACTAAATTTAGCTATTGAAATTCCACCAACTGTAACTGCCAGGACTTCAGGTTTTAGGCGCTGGCCTTCACAGACATGACAGGGAATTTCATTCATATACCTTTCCATTTTCCGGTGGGTCGAAGCACTGTCAGATTTATTCATTCTTTCTTTAAGATAGCCAATTATCCCCTTAAACCTGGTGGTATGATCCCTGGTCCGACCATAACGATTTGTATATGGGAAAGTAATCTTTTTGTCATCACCATAAACCAACCTGTCAATAATCTCAGAATCCAGATCTTCAATTTTTGTTTCCAGACTGAAATCATACTCAGCGGCCATTGCTTCCAGCAGCGCCGGGTAATAGCGGCTGGATGAGCTGGCCCAGGGGATAATTCCACCATCAGCAATCGATTTATCTTTATCCAGGATTAAATCTGGATCAAATTCTTTTTTTACTCCCAGTCCATCGCAATTCTCACAGGCTCCATAAGGAGAATTAAATGAGAACATACGAGGTGACATTTCTTCCAGACTGATATTATGCTCTGGACAGGCAAATTTTTCACTATAAGTTGTAATTTCTCCTTCTATTTCGTCAATCATTACCAGACCCTCTGCATAATCGAGAGCTGTTTCTATTGAATCAGCCAGTCGTTCTCTGATCCCAGCCTTGATTACAAGGCGGTCAACTATAATCTCTATATCATGTTTAAAGTTTTTATCCAGCTTTTCTGCATCTTCAAGCAAAATTGTCTCACCATCAACTCTGGCTCTAACAAATCCATCGCGCTGAGCCTGCAGAAAAGTACGCTCATGCTCACCTTTTCGCCCGCGAACAATGGGGGCCAGCACCTGAATTTTTGTTCTTTCTGGCAGTTCAAGCACCTGATCCACAATCTCATCTACCGTCTGCGACTTTATTTCTTTACCACAGATAGGACAGTGAGGAACCCCAACTCTGGCATAAAGCAGGCGCAAATAATCATGAATCTCAGTTACTGTACCAACTGTTGAGCGTGGATTACGGCTTGTTGTTTTCTGATCAATAGAAATAGCTGGCGAAAGCCCTTCAATATATTCCACCTTTGGCTTTTCCATTTGTCCCAAAAACTGGCGAGCATAAGCAGAAAGTGATTCTACATAACGCCTCTGCCCCTCTGCATAAATAGTATCAAAAGCAAGCGAAGATTTACCAGAACCACTGAGTCCAGTAATTACCACAAGTTCATCCCGGGGTATATCTAAATCTACTTTTTTAAGATTATGCTCTTCAGCACCCTTAACTATCAAACGATCTAATCCCATTTATAATAACACCTCTTCTAAGGCACCAGTTACCTGAAAAATATCTGCATCTAATTTTTATAGTTATTTAGTATATTCTACAGATAACCGGTCCCGATTATAATTTATTTTCTAATTCT
The DNA here is from genome assembly GCF_003337665.1 of Halanaerobium sp. ST460_2HS_T2. Lineage (NCBI taxonomy): Bacteria > Bacillati > Bacillota > Clostridia > Halanaerobiales > Halanaerobiaceae > Halanaerobium > Halanaerobium sp. ST460_2HS_T2. Next base: position 51,859 of record NZ_QPJF01000010.1, on the reverse strand, counting down.
TCAATTTCATCTCTAATCTGAGCAGCTATTTCAAACTCCAGATTATCAGCTGCTTCTTCCATTTCAGCTTCCAGATCTATAATTAAATGTTGAATTTCTTTACGACTCATCTGATCATAATTCTGACTGTTATCATCCGGATCTTCATTATCCTGACTTTTATCATAATAGCGGCTCTTATCCTCAGAAACTACCATCTCAACCGGTCTCACTACTTCGCGAACAGGTTTAATAATTGTTTCCGGAGTAATATTATTATCTTTGTTATGCTGAATCTGAATCTCTCTTCTTCTCTCTGTTTCATCAATAGCATTCCGCATTGAATCAGTTATTTTATCAGCATACATAATCACCTTACCCCCAACATTACGAGCAGCACGCCCAATAGTCTGAACCAGCGCTCGCTCAGAACGCAGAAACCCCTCTTTATCGGCATCTAAAATTGCCACTCGAGAAACTTCAGGCAGATCAAGCCCTTCACGCAGCAGATTAATTCCTACAAGTACATCAAATTCACCCAGGCGCAGATCACGAATGATCTCTGAACGCTCAATTGTGTCGATATCAGAATGTAGATAGCGGACTCTGATACCTGCTTCAGCCAGATACTCAGTCAGATCCTCTGACATCTTTTTAGTCAGAGTAGTAACCAGGACCCTCTCTTCATCTCCTACAACCTGACGGATCTCTTCTAGCAGATCATCAATCTGGCCCCTGGTTGGTCGAACATCAATTTCGGGATCAACCAGTCCAGTCGGTCGAATAATCTGTTCTACAATCTGCTGACTGTTTTTTTCTTCGTAAGGACCAGGTGTTGCCGAAACATACACCGCCTGGGGTACAACCTCTTCAAACTCCTCAAAGTTTAGCGGTCTATTATCCAGAGCTGACGGTAAACGAAATCCATATTCTACCAGCTTTTCTTTACGAGACCTGTCACCAGCAAACATTCCACCAATCTGAGGAACTGTCATGTGTGACTCATCAATAATTACCATAAAATCATCAGGAAAGTAATCTAAAAGAGCCATCGGTCTGGAACCAGGTTCACGACCAGCAAGATGCCGGGCATAGTTTTCAATCCCTGAGCAAAAACCCATCTGCTCCAGCATTTCCAGATCATATCGGGTTCTCTGTTCAAGCCGTTGAGCCTCAACCAGTCGATTTTCTGCACGCAGTTCTTTAAGTCTCTCTTCCAGCTCCGCTGAAATTGTCTTAATTGCCCTTTCAACCTTATCTTCTGGAGTAACAAAGTGACTGGCCGGATAAATTGTCATCTCATTAATTTCGGCCTCAACCTCACCTGTAACTGTATTAATTCTTGTAATTCTGTCAATTTCATCTCCAAAAAGTTCCACTCTGATTGCAATGTCACGATAAGCAGGAAAAATATCAACAACATCTCCCTTAACCCGAAAGTGGCCGCGTGAGGTATCCATATCATTGCGGCTGTACTGCATAAATGTCAGGCTCCGGGTAATATCCTTGCGATCCATTATCTTGCCCACTTTCAAATCAAGTGAAAGATTTAAATAATCATCCGGCGAACCCAGACCATAAATGCAGGAGACACTGGCCACAATCAGCACATCTCGCCTCTCAAAAAGTGAAGTGGTAGCCGAAAGTCTGAGTTTCTCTATTTCGTCATTAACAGAAGCATCTTTTTCTATATAGGTATCAGTCTGAGGTACATAAGCCTCAGGCTGATAGTAGTCATAATAACTAACAAAATATTCTACAGCATTATCAGGAAAAAACTCTTTAAATTCACTGGTCAGCTGAGCTGCCAGAGTTTTATTATGAGCAATAACCAGGGTTGGTTTGTTTACCTCTTCCACCAGTTTGGCCATAGTAAAAGTTTTTCCGGTACCTGTCGCACCAAGTAGAGTCTGATGACGATATCCTTTTTTTATTCCTTCAGCCAATTTTTCTATCGCCTCAGGCTGATCACCCTTTGGCTCAAAAGGGGCCTTTAATTTAAATTGTCCTTCTTTCACAATAATCCCCCCAAATATAATTTGCAAACTAATTAAACTCTTAACCACTGAATTCAAAATCAATGGTTAATTAACTATTATATATTTAAATCAAATAATTTTCAGTAAAATTATTGACATTTTTAATAAATAAGTGAATGTATGTTTAGTCTGCTCTTCTATTATAGCAATAATCATTATTAATTTAAAGACTTAAATTAAATTACTTTCTGGAATAAAAATATCATCATTAAAAATATTATAGTTATAATTTCCTGGCAACAAGGTTATCCACATTCCTGCAAAAGCATAATTTCCTATATAAAAAAAAGAGCCCCTCAGAGGGCTCTTCTTTTAATTTGCTGTTTTTATATCTCACTTTTAAAATCCTAACAGTGTTTATTAGATAATTATTTGAATTCTATTTGAAATTTACTGCTGCCAGTATTTAATCTCATCATAGTGATTATAGAGTTTTTCTTCGTACCTACGATCAACCAGATAATCGCTGCTTTCTTCTCTATACTCCGGAGCATTTTTAATTTCTTCCCTGGTTTTGCTGACATATAATTTTTCTTTATTCCAGCTAATATTCTGCAGCCACTCCGGTGCTATCAGAACATCTTTTCCAGGCAGAATATTTCGAGTATCGATTAACAGGTAGCGAATCACCCAGTTTTCTTCGTCAACAAATAGATCTTCTAAATGGCCAAATTCTTTATCCTGAGCCTGAATGTGATAACCACGAATTTCGTTAAAGCTGCGCAGATTGGATTCGATTTCTTTCTCTTTTGCCTGTTTTTCCTCATCAGTTAGATTCTCGAAATTAAATAATTTCTCTCTAATTATGCTGCCTGCCTGAATAGCAGGTCCATCGGCAGGATGAGGACTTGTCCAGTAAATTGGCCAGTCAAAATGTTTAACTACTTTTTCCTCCATCACTCTGGAAACTGGTTTGTTTTTCTGAATACTTGGTCCTGCTTCCAGATCTTCTGCTGTCAGATTGACAATGATTTCCTGATTATCATAATTTATTTCCTCAAATGAATCTGTAGAAATTAAGGTTTTTTCGTGTTTAAGCCAGTTACCTGTATCTATAACAAGATACCTCAATACAAAACGATGTTGATCAAAATAAAAGTCTTTTGTCTTACCCAGCTTTTCATCACGACCCTGAACAGTAAATCCTTCGAGATTTTTGAGCTTTCTTAACATAACTGCTCACCTCTCTTAAATTTTCGCCTCAAAACGGAAGATCAATCTATTTAAGTTTATCTCCTTCTAAATTAATTATAATAAAGATTAACAGCTAATTCAAACTATAGAAATTAAGTTTTGATTAAAAATTTAAGAGGAATATTGAAACTTAAAAAGCTATACTTTAAGACTGGTTCAAAGACTGGTTCAGGACTTGTTCTCAATTTTATCTCTGATTTCAAGAGCCATCTCAATGTCATCAGTCATAATCATATCAACCTTTTTTTCAAGCAGCCCGACAACTGCATCGGGAAAATTAACTGTGTAAACATTCAGCTGCAGACCCATAAAATGAGCTTTTTCGACCACCTCCTGGTCAGCTGTTAAAAAATGGAGGTGCAAAGCATTAAAGCCTCTTTTAAATGCATAATCAGCAGCATTTATCATTTTTGACATCAAAAGACATCCGGTTTTCATTTCCGGCTGTAATCTCTTTATTTTCTGCAGACTGTAATGATTAAAAGAAGAAATGATTACCTGTTCTCTTAATCCAAACTGATCAACCAGTTTTAAGACCTTTTCCTCCAGTCGAGGGTAGGGGAGATAATTTTTCAATTCAATATTAATTACTTCCAGCCCCTTAACAACTTTCAGAACTTCTGCCAGGGTTGGAATTTTTTCGGCTTTAAATTCAGGACTAAAAAATTCTCCAGCACTCATTTCACGCAGTTCAGCAAGAGTATAATCTTTAACCAGACCACTTCCGGTCATTGTCCTGTCAATTAATTCATCATGAATTACCACTACTTCTCCATCCCTGGTCAGCTGTACATCAAATTCCACCCCATCAGCTCCAAAATCAACAGCTTTTTTAAAAGCTGCCAGAGTATTTTCGGGATAGCCAGCTGCTCCACCGCGGTGTCCAATAATCTTTGTCCTCAAAACTATCACTTCCTCTATCCATCTTAATTAAAATTTAATATTATAATACAGTTTTTTTAAACAAGCTGCAAGTTTATTCTTTCAGTCCCTGAGTCGCAATACCTTTAACAAAGAACTTTTGAGCCAGCAAAAAAACAATTAAAGTTGGAATAACCACCATGATTGTACCAGCCATAATTAGTCCCCAGTCTCGTTCTGAAGCACTGGTGAATAACATTTTTACCCCCTGTTGGGCAACCTTCATTTCGTCAGAATTCAAAATGATTAAAGGCCAGAGATAAGCATTCCACATAACTAGAAAATTTACTGTTGCCAGACCGGCCAGAGTTGGACCGGAAAGCGGGATCAGAATTTGAAATAAGAACCTAAAAGGGCCACAGCCATCGAGCTGTGCAGACTCCATAAGAGAGGTGGGAATTGTCAAAAAATGCTGCCTCATTAAAAAAGTTGTTGTTGCACTTGCCAGAAAAGGAAGAACCAATCCTGAATATGTATTTGCCAGGCCAAGTTTACTGACAAATTCAAATAGGGGAACTACTCTTACCTGCATCGGCAGCATCAGAGTAAATAAAATAGCAAAAAACAGTGTTTTTTTGTATTTAAATTCAAAGTGAGAAAATGCATAACCACTTAAAACTCCAAGAGCCAGTTTACCAAACATTACAATTGCCGAAGCTAAAAGACTGTTAACTAGCAGCCGATCCATATTGACTAAATTCCAGGCATTAATATAGTTGCCAAAATATAATTTATCCGGAATCAATGACGGTGGATAAGAAAAAATCTGCGCTCTGGGTTGAAAACTTACACTTAATGCCAGTAAAATAGGCATTAAAACTATAAAGCTAATTACCATTAAGAGCAGATGGGTTGAAATTTTATTTATTAAATCTTTTCGAGATTTGCGCATCAGATAACCACTCCTTCTATAATATTTCTCCTTTTATAATTTAGTTGATTTTAAAATTGATTAATTTTATCTTATCAGAATTTTTTTATCTTTTACTGGTAATGAACACCTCTACTGCCAAATCTAAAGTGGAAGAAGGTTACTATTAATACCAGAATAAGCAAAATTACTGATTGTGCTGCCGCCAGTCCCGGACGGAAATTAACAAACATATCCCGGTATAATTTGTAGATTACAATATTAGTAGCATCTGCAGGTCCACCCTGAGTCATAATATCTACAATACCAAAAGACTGAAAAACAGTAAAAATAATGTTCATAATAATTAGATAAAAAGTTGTAGGAGAAAGCAGAGGAATAGTTATTTTTCTAAAAATTTGAAAAGAATTCGCTCCATCAATTCTGGCAGATTCATAAACACTGTCTGGAATTGACTGCAGCCCAGCCAGAAAAAATATAATATTAAACCCCATGTTTTTCCAGATAGTTGCAATTATAATAGCTATAAAAGCAAAAAACCCATTGGTCAGCCAGGGCACCTGAACATTAAATAAAAGATCTAAAAAGTAATTCACATGACCAGCTACCGGGTTTAAAAGGAATACCCAGAGAGAACCGGCTACTGTGGGAGAAATAGCATAAGGTATAAAAAATATAGTCCGGTAAATTTTAATCCCCTTCAATTTCTGATTAACCAGCACAGACAAAATTAGAGATACAGCCAGACCACCAAAAATAGTAATTAAAACAAAAACGGCTGATCTGAGCAGACTTGCTCTGTAAACTGGATCAGTAAATAAATTTATATAATTATCAAAGCCGGAATAAATTCTACGGGCACCAAATGGAGCTGTCCGATATAAACTTAAAATCACAGACTGGATTGTAGGCCAGTATAAAAAAAGAGTTAAAATAATCATTGACGGTAATATTAATAAATATGGAACCGAAAAATGTGAGTCATAATCTTGTTCTTTCAATTTTTTCTACCTCCCCTGGAATATCTAGTAATTTATAGATTATTAATTTTTAATGGAAAAATCCCCCTCCTCAATAAGCGAGGAAGGGGTTAAGAGGCATAACAAACTTTTCTACTTTCTATGCCTTTTATTCATATAGTGAGTTATACTGTTCTAATGATCTGTCAACTCTGGAAGCTGCTTCGTCCATAGCTTCCTGAGGAGTCATATCTCCCTGCAGAGTCTTTTCTACTGCCTCTTCCACAATCTGTCTTACTTCAGGGAAGGTACCAATTAATGCACCCTGAGTAGAAGGAGATCTTTTACTCAATAATAACTGTAGAAATGCAGTTAAATGGTTTGGATTCTGTGCAAAGAATTGGCCATTCATTTCATGCTCTACAGCTGCTTTTGTTACCGGGAAATAACCGGTATTTTCAAACCAGTATACCTGCTGCTCCATTTCGGAAAGGAAACTTAAGAATTCCCAGGCAGCTTTAAGTTCTTCTTCAGGATGGTCTCTTACAGCCCAGAGGCTTGCTCCACCAATTACAACTCCACCACGATCTACGCCCTGAGGACGAGGTAGGAAAGCTGTACCCAGTTCATAACCATCGTTTTCAGCATTATTGGTAAAGTTAGTAACCTGTGCGGTTGACTCAATCATCATTGCAGCTCTACCAGAAAGGAAGGCTTGCTTGGCTCCATCCCAGCCGCGACCTGGATTTAACATTATACCTTCATCAACCATTTCTTTCCAGAGTTCAATAAATCTCACTACTGGTTCCCGATCTAAATAAGACTCAGTAGCTCGTCCATCACGACCATTATTATTGTTAACAAGTAAGGCATCCTGGTTAGCTGTCATCTGTTCAACAAACCAGCCAACTATACCTAAGGTAAATCCATAACGCTCTACATCTCCATCTTCATTACGAATTGTAAGTTTACGAGCATATTCTTTTAACTCTTCAAAAGTCTGTGGAGGATCATTTGGATCCAGACCTGCTTCTTCAAAAGCATCTTTATTATAATATAAAATAGGTGTAGATGAATTAAAAGGCATTGAATTCAGCTGGCCATTTACATTATAATAATTAGAAACAGGAATTAAAAATTTACCCCAATCGAAGCTGTCATCCTGAGCCACTTCTCTTCCTAATTCTTCTACAGGAATTATAATACCACTATCAAGCATAACCTGAGTTCCAATCTCATAAATCTGAACAATATGAGGTGCTGATCCACTCTGAACTGCAGCCTGTGTTTTAGTTAAAGTATCATTATAACTACCTGTATTTTGGGCTTCAACTTGAATATCATCATGACTTTCATTAAATCTCTCCACAATAGTATTTACAATTTCACCATTGTAGCCACCCATGGCATGCCAGAATTCAATAGTTACTGGCTCCTGAGCTGCAGCTGAAAATGTCAGGATAAAAGCAAATAAAATCACCATTAAAAAAGTCAGTTTTCTCATTAAATAATTCACTCCCCTTGTTAGATTTTGAACAAAAAATTTTACTTTTAGTCCATCCCCCCTTAGATATATTTTGGAATTCTTAATCTCCAACTACAAAGAAACTAAAATATTACAAATTTTGATTCCTCTGCATTTATAATTATATATATATTTTAATTATTTGTCAATTTTGAATATTCTTTCACAACTTAATTTAAAAGTTAAATCAATTTACTAAATATGCTTGCAAAAAAGATTTAAAATGCTTATACTATGATAAGCACCTATAGAAAGAAGGAATTACTATCTTATTTAAATCATACTATTTTATCTATTATATTTATGTAGCAGCAACTACTTACATTAATATTCATATGGAATCAATTGGCTTCAGCGCAACTCAGATTGGTCTGATGACATCAGTTGCCAAAACACTGGCGATCACTGCTCTACCGGTCTGGGGAATGATGTCTGATTATTTTGAAGCCAATAAAAAAATATTACTTTTTACTATCACCGGGACTCTTCTTTTTTCTCTCAGTTTTCTTTTGAGCCAGAGTTTTTTAATTATTTTTATTCTCTACAGCTTCTTTATGGTTTTCAGCAGCTCAATTGTCCCTCTGTCAGACTCTCTCCTGCTAAATCATCTGGGGGATCGAGCAGAACAGTACGGCCAGTTTAGAGTCTGGGGATCACTTGGCTATATGCTGGGAATTATGCCCTTTGGCTGGATTATAGAACGGACTCAGTCTGAAACTACTTTTTTACTGGCAGCTGCAGGATTATTTTTATCCCTGTTTTTTGCCTACAAATTACCCAAAAGTAATCGAACCATTAAAGTAACCAGTATGGGCAGTTTTAAACTCTTATTTAAAAATAAAGATCTGCTGTACTTTCTAATCTTTACATTTTTTATTCAGGCTCCATTAACTGCAAATTTTGTTTATTTTCCAATTTATTTTAAATCAATCGGTGGAGGAGAAACTCTGCTGGGCCTGGGAATGTTTATTGCAGCAGGAAGTGAACTAATTATTTTTCAAAAAGCAGATATATTTTTGAAAAAATTTAAACTGAAGAAGGTATTATTATTATCGGCAATGGCCTTTGCTTTTCGCTGGTTTTTAATCGCTATCTGGTCTTCACCAATTCTAATTTTACTGACTCAACTTTTTCACGGTCTGACTTATGCTTTATTCCATGTCACAGCTGTTGGATATATTTCAAAACTTGTAGGAGAGAAATTTCGTTCAACCGGTCAAAATCTTTATGCCTCAATTATCAGTGTCAGCACCGTTGTCAGTAGTTTACTGGGCGGTATGATTTATGATGGTGCTGGAGGAGCAGCCATGTATGCTTTTGGGAGTGCAATTTCGCTCATTGCTGGCCTCAGCTATTTTTATTTGCTGCATAGAATTGAATACAGTCAAAAAAATTAAATTTTAAGCCCTGTTTTATAAATTTAAGGCAGGGTTTTTTTCTCTAACAGCGAAATATAGAATTAGCATCTTCTGTTTTTTTATTTTAAATATTCATAATATTATTACTTTTGGGAGGTAATCAGATTGAATAGTAAGTTTGCTAAAAAATATCGTTATTTAGCCTATCTTTTAATTGCACCATCAATCATTATAGTTACAACCTTTTTGATCTATCCTTCGCTCCAGTCACTTTACTTAAGTTTTTTTCGCTCTACCCCCTTTGGCAACAGACAAATCTATGTTGGTCTGGAGAACTTTCAGCGGCTTTTAACCTCTTCCGCCTATTGGAACAGTTTAGTTCGTTCTCTTGTTTTTACAGCAATTACAGTTTTTATTTCTATTGCCTCAGCTTTAATTCTGGCAGTTGTTACCAATAAAAACATCAGAGGTGCTAAAATCTATAAAAGTTTATTAATCTGGCCCTTTGCTTTTTCCTTTGCTTTTGCTGGAATTATCTGGGGAGTTTTAATGCATCCTAATGTGGGAATCATGGCTTATTATATTAAATTACTCACAACTTTAAATTTTGACTGGATTAGTAATGGTACAGCCGCATTTATTCTAATTATTATTGCCTCTAGCTGGCGAATGCTCGGTTATAACTTTATCTTTTTTATTGCTGCTCTGCAAAATGTTTCACCTGAACTATTAGAGGCAGCTGATATTGATGGAGCCAGTCCCTTTACAAAATTCTGGCGAATTACCTTTCCCTTAATTTCGCCTATCACTTTTTTTCTGTTGATTATGAATACCCTGCAGGTTTTCTTTCTAACATTTGGTGTTGTTGATGTTTTAACCCAGGGGGGACCAGCTCGAGCTACAGATATAGTTACCTACAAATTATTTAGAGATGCTTTTTTGAGTATGAGAACCGGCTATGCATCCGCACAGTCAATAATACTTTTTATTTTTGTAGCAATAATAACTATTATTCAGTTTAAATATGCCGGAGAAAAAGTATTTTATCAATAAAGGGGAGATCTGAGCAATGAAGCGTAAAAAAACTACAACAATATTTATTCATCTTTTTTTAATAGTTTCTGTTTTTTTAGTTTCTTTTCCAATAATTTATGCATTTATGGTCAGTACTTTAAATATTAATCAAGTATATTCATCCCCACCCAAATTACAGCTGGGAGATAACTTAATAAATAATTACCGGGAAGCCTGGGAACGTTCAAACATGGGGAAACTTCTTTTTAACAGTTCTTTTATTTCGATAGTTACTGCTGTAGGAAAAATTATTCTATCTGTTTCGGCAGCCTTTGCTTTTGTCTATTTTGGGGATTTCCCAGGCAAAAATCTGCTTTTTATTATGATTTTAATTACCCATATGCTGCCGCTGCCAATTAGAATAGTGCCAACCTACCAGTTAATGGATAATTTGGGCTGGCTCGATACTTATTATGCCTTAACAATTCCGTTTTTTGCCAGTGCCACAGGCGTTCTTTTATTTAAACAGTTCTATATGACAGTACCAGAATCACTTCTGGAAGCCAGTCTAATCGATGGTATTACACCACTTAGATTTCTCTTGTCAATTCTGATACCTCTTTCTAAAAGTAATATAGTCGCCTTATTTACTATAGAATTTATCTGGGTCTGGAATCAATATCTCTGGCCACTGGTTACAACTAACAGTGCCCGAGTACGGGTAGTTCAAATTGGTCTCAAAATGTTAATTCCCTCTGACGCTCAGCCGGAGTGGAATGTAATTATGGCAGCTTTAATAATTGGTGTTATTCCACCACTACTGGTTTATTTGACCCTGCAGAAAAGCCTTGTCGAAGGTTTTGCCATGCAGCAGGACAAATAATATAAAAATATGACTAAAATTCTAAAAGGAGGGATAAGCTGAGGTTAACTTCAGAAAATAATTAATAACTGGGGGTGAGATTTTCAGTATTCAATTTGGGAAGTTGAATGGTGATCTCAAAATAAGTGGTCTAATCTGATTCATTTTTCAACAAAAAAAGGAGGTGTGATCTTCATTTATTTACTTAAATGAAGAAAATCTATGTTAAAAAAATCTATTATCATTTTAACCTTGGTGACTCTCTTTGCTTTTAGCGCAGCAATGGTATCTGCTCAGACAATCGAGCTGGAATTCTGGCATGCCATGAGTGGTGGTCGTACTGCAGCAGTAGAAAAAATTGTTGATGGGTTTAATGCAGAACATGATGACATTCATGTAACAGCTCAGTTTACCGGGAGTTATGCTGAAACTCTAACTCAGGGTATTTCTGCAGTTCGTTCAGGTAATCCGCCCCACATTATTCAAGTTTACGAAGTAGGTACTCAGACCATGTTAGATAGTGAAGCAATTGTACCTGTTTATGAAATCGCAGAAGGAAAAATTGACTTTGGCAGTGTTATTCAACCAATTTTAAATTACTACAGTGTTGACGGTCACCTCTACTCAATGCCCTTTAATTCTTCAACTGCAATGCTTTATTACAATAAAGATGCTTTTGCCAAAGCTGGTATAGAAGATGTTCCGGAAACCTGGGCAGATATTGAAGAAATGGGTTTAAAAATAATTGATAGTGGCGCTGCCAATCATGGACTATCTTTTGGCTGGCCAGCCTGGATTTTAGAACAGATGCATGCCTATCATAATAAACCCTATGCCAACAATGATAATGGCCGCAGCGGCAGAGCAACTGAAGTTTATCTTGATCGTGACTTTGCGAAAATGGTTTTAGGTTACTGGACAGATTTAGTAGAAAAAGATGTTGTAGCTTATGGCGGCCGCGAATATTCTGCTAATCAGGATTTCTTAGCTGGAGAAGTAGCTATGCTGATTCAGTCAACTTCTTCTTTAAGTTCAATTATGGACTCAGCTGATTTTGAAGTTGGTACTACTTTCCTCCCCCGGTTTGAAGGTCAGGGAATTGGTAATTCAGTTATTGGTGGTGCTTCACTCTGGGTAATGAAAGGACACAGCCAGGAAGAATATGACGCAGTTGTAGAATTCTTTAAATATCTAAGTCAAACTGATGTTACTATTCAGTGGCACAAAGATACCGGTTATTTCCCCTCTACAAACGCAGCAGTTAAAACTCTAATGGATAACCGCTGGTTTAGCGAAAATCCTAACTATCTAACTGCTTTCCTGCAGGTATTAAGTGGAGTTCAGTCTCCTGCAGCTAATGGTGTACTCTTAGGTAACTTTGTAGAAATTAGAGATATTGTTGATACAGCAGTTGAAGAAGCTTTTACTGGGGTTTCCACTGCTGAAGAAGCTTTAAACAAAGCTGATGAGGAAGCTGATAAAGTTCTCCAGGATTACACTGAACTATTTGGAGAATAAATAATCTAAAATAGACTGATTACTACCCGGCTGCATTTTCTGCGGCCGGGTTTTAATTTAACACTTGAATTTAGTTGAAAGTATTGATAAATTAGTACTATGAGATTTATTTATAAGACAAAACTTCAGACAAAACTTCAGCAGCTTTACACTGCTAATTAATATTACACAATTAAGATTTCGAAAGGGGCAGCAGATGAATGAACTAAATGAAATTAAATTTTTTATACTGGACATGGATGGAACAATTTATTTAGAAAACGATATACTTAAAGGAAGTCTTGATTTCCTGGCAGAAGTTGAAGCAACAAATAGAGATTACATATTTTTAACCAATAATTCTTCTAAAAACAGAGCGGATTATCAGCAGAAACTGGAACAGATGAATATTAATATTGCTGCAGAAAAAATTATTAATTCCGGTGAGATTACAGCTTCTTATTTAGCTGAACAGGGCACTAAGCAGGGTAAAAGAATTTATTTGTTGGGAACAGATTCTTTAAGAGAAGAAATGGAACGCTTTGGCCATCAGATTGTAAATGAAGAGAAAAATATCAGAGAAAAAGCGGACAGTGTTGACTTTGTAGTTTTAGGTTTTGACAAAACATTAACTTATAAAAAACTCTGGGATGCACACCAGTTAATTCTCTCCGGTGTGGACTATGTAGCCACCCATCCTGATCTGGTATGTCCTCTTAGTGAAGGTAAAACTCAGCCGGATACCGGAGCAATGATCGAACTACTGGCTGCATCAACCGGAAAAAGGCCTTTAATAGTAGGTAAGCCTTCAGGACTTACTATTGATTATATTTTAAAAAGATTTGATCTAGAAAAATCAGAACTGGCAATGGTTGGAGATCGTTTATATACTGATATGCGAATGGCTCACGATGCAGGTATAACAGGAATCTTAGTTTTAAGTGGAGAAACAAAAAGAGAGGATATAAAAAATCTTGCTTCCGGACAAAAATACTTTGATTATGTTTTTGCTGACGTTGCAGAACTAAAAAATAAATTATAATTATTATAAAAGAGGATGAAAACGATAAATTAATCCCGTTTTCATCCTCTTTAATTCAAATTAAGACAAAATTTAATCCCTGAGTTCTTCTTTAATTTTAAGAGCTGTTGGGGTAACTGCCAGCCCCCCACGGGAAGTTTCTTTAAGACAGGTAGGCATCTGATCTCCAATTTCTGTCATAGCCATAATTACTTCATCAGCGGGAATTACACTTCTAATTCCAGCCAGAGCCATTGTCGAAGCCGTGTAGGCATGAGCGGCAGCAAAAGCATTTCTCTTTACACAGGGGACCTCAACCAACCCGGCCACAGGATCACAGACAAGCCCCAGCATATTTTTTAAAGCCATGGCAAAAGCATCAGCTGCCATTCTGGGGGTACCACCTCTAAGTTCCACAGCCGCACCGGCTGCCATCGCAGCTCCAACTCCACATTCAGCCTGACAGCCACCTGCAGCACCGGCCAGAGTCGCTTTTTTGGAAACAACATATCCCAGTCCGGCAGCAGTAAAAAGTGCTTCAGACATTGACTGATCATTTAAATCATTTTCTTCTCCAATTGCTAAGATAACAGCAGGAACTATTCCACTCGCACCTGCAGTTGGTCCAGCAACTATTTTACCCATACCAGCATTTACTTCTGCAGTTGCCAGAGCAAAAGTAATAATTTTATTGTATATATTATTTTTTTCAGCCTCTGCGGCCGCAGTCAAATACTCTCCCAGTTTTAGGGCCTCATCACCCACCAGACCACCACCAGTCTGAATATTATTCTGACGGCCATAAGCAACAGCATCTTTCATTACTTTTAAATTAGCCAGCATTGATTTTTTGATCTCTGCTTCAGTAATTTCTTCCTCTTCAACTTCAACCTGGAGCACAATCTCCGAAATAGAAGTTTCAGCAGCTTCAGCCAGGGAAACAAGTTCTTCTATTGTCGCATATTCCATTAACTCCACCTCATATCCGCGGTAAATATCGCACCTGAATTATGTCTTCACTATTTTCTAGATGTTTGATTACATATTCATTTGGCTTATGGTCCATTTCAATAATACAGGAGCCAATATCACCCTTTCGATTTCTATAAACCTGCATAAAGGCAATATTAATCTTATAACTGCCTAAAATTGAAGTAATAATTCCAACTTCTCCCGGCCGATCATGGTGTAGAATCCAGAGAGTAGGCATTCTGCCGGTTAATTCAACAGGACTGCCGTTTATTTCTGTAACTTTAATTCGGCCTCCACCAATGGAAGAAGCTACAATTTCCAGCTTCTTATTATTTTCTTTATTATATAACTCAATCTTTGCAGTATTGGGATGCACCTCTCGCAGCTTAACTTCTTCCAGAGAAAATTCCATCCCCTGCTTATCCGCCAGCTCAAAAGAACCACGCAGCCGCTCGTCATCAGGCAAAAATCCAAGTAACCCACCAATTATTGCCCGATCAGTTCCGTGACCGACTGCAGTATCTGCAAAAGAACCGTGCAGCTTAACCACTGCCCGGTCAATTTTATCTGCAAATAAAAGTCTGGCCATTCTACCAATTCTGGCGGCTCCAGCAGTATGAGAGCTGGAGGGACCGATCATAGCCGGTCCCATAATCTCAAAAATACTCATTTTTTTCAGCTCCTAAATATCAATAATTTATCCCGATCGTTTTTACTCTCCTGCAGCCTTTTTATCCTGAAATTCACGCACAAAGATCATATTTTCCATCTCATCTATTGCCCGCTCCAGCTGATTATCACTACCATCTTCCTGAGCTGCCTCAATATCCAGCTCTACTTTTACGTCAGGCTTAATTCCTTTTTCATGAATATAGTTGCCATCAGGAGTATAATAGCGAGCAGTAGTTAAACTGACTGCAGAACCATCCTTAAGCGGTACAACTGATTGTACAACTCCTTTACCAAAAGTTGTTGTTCCAATTAACTTACCGCGATCATAATCTTTGATAGCCCCTGAAACAATTTCGGAGGCACTGGCAGAACCCTTATTAATTAAAATAATTAACGGAATTTCAGTATTCGAATTAATATCCTGATTTACTTTCAGTATTCTTTCTGTCTCATCCTTCTGTCTGACAGAAACTACAACTCCTTCTTCTAAAAATACTGAAGAAACATTTACAGCCTCATTCAGCAGACCCCCGGGATTATTTCTTAAATCAAGAATAATACCTCGAGCTCCCTGTTCTTTTAAATCAGTCACAGCAGTTTCTACTTTTGTACCTACATTCTCAATAAACTGGGCCAGACTAATATAGCCAATCTCATCAGTTTTCATTTCAGTTTCAACATAGGGCACTTCTATATCTTCGCGAGTAATTTTAACCTCAAATGGATCTTCATCTCCTCGATCAATAGTCAGAGTAACATCTGTGCCTTCTTCTCCGCGCATCAAATCTACTGCCTTCATCTGTGACATCTCAGCTGTCTCCTGACCATCAATTGCAGTAATGATATCTCCAGATCTCAGACCTGCTCTCTCTCCGGGAGTATTTTTTATCGGAGAAACTATTGTTAATTTATTATCTCTCATTGTAATTACAATTCCAATTCCACCATAATGACCCTCATATTCCTGCTGCATTTCCTCATATTCCGAAGGAGACATAAAATAAGAATATCGATCAACCTTATTTAGCATTCCATCAATGGCACCTTCAATCAGTGTTTCAAATTTTACATCCTCAACATAATAATTCTGCAGCAGAAACATTACATCCTGAAAAGCATCAGCCTTGGTGTAATTTTCATCCTGCTGAGGCTCCTGTGGAAGCTGTTTGTCCACTGCACTATCCTGTGCAGAAACTGCAAAAGTAAATAATAATAAAAATGTTATGGCTATCAGCCAGACCTTATGTTTAAATTTATCTCTAATTATTTTCATTAAATTCGCCACCCGCTTTCTTAAATTAATAAATTAAAATATGATATACTAAATCAGCTAATGAACTATTTCAGTAAAACCTTCGCCCAGAACTTCATGAACATTACTAATAATAACAAAAGCTTCCTGATCGATTTGGGACACTGCCTTTTTTAGCTCTGAAACCTCGGAACGTGAAATTATACAGAGCAGAACTCGCTTGCGATCACCGGTATAACCACCCTTAGCCTCAAATTCAGTTATCCCTCTATTTAAATCGTTAACAACCATCTGATTAATCTTTTCAGCTTTATCGGAGATAATTAACACACCTTTTTTAAAGTTTAAACCCTCCTGCACAACATCAATAGTTTGAGAAGTAATAAAAATAGTAACGGCTGCATAGAGTGCAACTTCAAGATTAAAAAAGATTCCGGCCAGAGCAACTACAACTCCATCTGCAATTAAAAGTCCTTCTCCAACTGTGATCCCCGTAAAATAATTGATCAGGGAGGCTATTAAATCAGTACCTCCTGTAGTACCGCGGGATCTAAAAACTATTCCCAGACCTACTCCTCCAACTACCCCACCATAAATTGAAGCCAGCAAAAGATCATCAGTCAGAGCCGTCATATGAGGCTGCAGCAGATCAGTAAAAACAGAAAGCGAAACAATCCCATAAATAGTTCTAATCCCAAAACTCATCCCCATAATCTTAATGCCAGCCAGAAAAAGTGGAATATTAATAACCAGCATGGTTATACCAATCGGAAAAGATGTCAGATAATAAATGACGGTTGCCAGTCCACTGACCCCTCCGGCAGCAATTTTGTTGGGAACCAGAAAAACTGTTAAAGCCAGTGCAATCAAAAATGAACCAGCTGTAATTCCAAGATAATCGATAAAAATTCTTTTTTTCAAGCTATCTCCCCCTCTTATACTTAGCTCCCTGTGCAAATTTAGTTTTTTATTTAATTAGTCCAGCTTAAAGTATTTAGATTTAATTACAAGGTAAATAAATCGCGGCAGAGACAACATTCTCCCAAATCGAGATGGCTCCTGCAGCAATCGATAAAACCACTCCAGGGCAGCCTTCTGCATCCAGAGCGGAGCTCTTTCAACCTCACCGGCCAGCACATCAAAACTGCCGCCAACTGTAATCGCAGCTCCTACATTTAAATTCTCCAAATTATTAGCCAAAAATTTTTCCTGCAGAGGAACACCCATCCCGACCAGCAGCAGATCAACATCTTTTTCATTTATTTCTGCAATCACCTGCTGCTGATTTTCTCGATCTAAATAGCCGTGATGGTAACCGCTAATATTTAAATCAGGAAAATCTCTTTTTAAATTTGCTGTCGCCCGGTCAACAATTCCTGGCTTACCACCCAAAAAATAAAAGTTAATATTTTCTGCAGCCAGTTCTTTAAATAATAAGCTTATCAGATCAAAACCGGCCACTCTCTCTTCCAGTGGATCACCTAAAATTTTGGAAGCAATAACAACCCCAATCCCGTCAGCAGTTGCCAGATCAGCTGAATTTAAAATTTCCGCCAGCTTTTGATCTTCAATGGCCAGGGCCAGCATCTCCGAATTTGGAGTTACTACTAAAGAAGGGCTGCTGTGATCAAAAGTTAGTTCTTTTACCCTCTCAACTGCCTGCCGCATATTGAGTTTATCTATATTTATATCCAGTATTTTAATCAGCTCTCGCAAGAGTCAACCTCCTTTAGAACCAGTTCGGCAAATTCTTCTGCCTCTGCTTTTTTGAGCTTCAAAAATTCTTTGATTTTTTTGCGCAGACTGTAACGTTCAGCAAAAATAGATTCCAGCTTTTCCAACACCTGAGAAGACTCTAAGTTTTCGAGCTTCATTAACGGCAGGTAATCTAGTTCCGTCATTAGTCCCTCAATTTTGGGGTCATAACTTAAAGCCAGCACCGGAATCTGATTTAAAAGCGCAAAAATCAAACTGTGGAGACGAACTCCAACAAATAAATCAAGCTGAGAAAAAGATTTTAAAGCTTTTTCCGGAATCAAAGAAAGCTCCTTAATTTCTGTTTCAGCCTCCAGCTTCTTTTTAAGCTGAAGTGAAATTTTTTCATCTGAACCCTGGTGCATTGGGAAAATATTAAATTTTACCCTCTTCCCCCGGGCAAATTGATTTAAAGCATCAGCAAGTTCAGATATATAATCAACCGACCAGGGGCGCACCGAAATTCCAACTTCGATTTGTCCTTTAATCTGCTGTCTCAGATTGTTAATAGGATCAAAAAGAGCAAATACTGGGTCAACTGTTAGTTCAATCTCATTTTTAACTCCGATCTCTCTCAGCAGCTTTTTAGAAGTCTGATCTCTGACGCCAAGCAGTTCAAATCTATTTAACGTCAGAGCAGTTAAATACTGACTCCACTTTTTATCAAGTGGACCTGCACCCTGAGCATAATAAACTGTTTTTACTCCCTGTATTCTGGCCAGCCAGCAAAGCCCCAGATAATAAGGAACCGAAAAATTTCCAGTCACATCCTGCAGCAGACTGCCACCACCACTAATAAAAAGATCCGCTTCAGCCAGAGCAGCCAGAATCTGAATAATCGAATTTCGATTTACAGCATTAAGTTTGTATCGTTCAGAAGTTTTTGCAGGTTCTGCTGAAAGAACAGTAATTTTCAGATCTTCGTTTTTTGCTTTTAAAAGTGAAGTTATTCCAGCCAGTACAGCTTCATCACCAAGATTATTAAAACCATAATAGCCCGAAATCACGATTTTCTTCATTATTTAACCCCAACCAGATAGTATTTTTTATATAAGTTAGTAAAGAGCTTATAGACAAGAATAAAAACTGCAGCAACTGCAAAACTCAACCAGTAAGCATGAAAAGTTCTAAGCAGTGAGATCAGCACTGGTGTATGCAGGTGTGAAAAAGTATTGACTATAGTTATAACACCTACTGAAGCCAGCATTAACAGCGGATAAAAATAAAGCTCTTTTCTTTTTTGAACACTCAAATACAGTGAGAAAATAAATAACGGATGACCTATTAAAAACTCTTTAAAACGAGGTCTCACATAAAGAATTTTCTCCAGCAGACTGCGAATAGTTAATTCCCAGGCTGGCACAGGCAGCAGAGGAAAATTACCTGTTCTACCAATGTAAATAACTGCAATTAAAGCCAAACCTCCTGCCAGAATAATATGTTTAACCTTAATTACACTTTCCAGAAGCTGAGGTATTTTATGACGTAAATCCTTTGAGCCAGGCTGGAAAAGATAATAAAGTGATATTATAATCAGAGGCATTAAAAAAGCAACTTTTACACCTCTAAAATCATTGATTTTAAAGATAAATTCACTGCTATTTAAAACAGCGCTAACTAATATTCCTCCGACCAGTGCTGTCAAAACAGCAGCAGTAAAATTAAAGAATAGAAAAGCCAGTTTTAAACCACCTTCCAGATTTTCCCCTCCCTGCTTTTTTTCCAGCAGAAAAACGATCACTGCCAGCGATGGAAAAATCACAGCTGAGCCCAGTGCAGTTATTTGTCGCAGCAAAATTTCCCTGCCTGAACTTAAGAATAGAAATCCAACAACAGCAGCTGTTGGCAGCAGGAGAATCATTAGTTTTTCGTATTTAAAAGCAGTAAAATAATTGAGGAGTAAAATTCCGGCAGCTGTTACTCCAAGCAATATCAACAGTACATCCCAGCCTGAATTACTAAAATAGGGCGCTGTTTCTGCACTCCCCGGTAGATAACCTTCCTTTTTGAGGCTGGAAGTTAACTCCCCAAGCAGTGTCAGATTTTTTTCTTTCAGTTGATCACCTTTAAGATAAGGTTTGTGATAAAGAATCTTTACATTTCTTTCTCTGACTGAGAGCAAATAACGATTTATAATTTCCTGATTATCTGCCTTTTCAACTTCTTCCTGCTGCATACTATGAGTCCGCAGCAGCTGAAAATCATTTAACTTAGCCAGTTTTTCAGCTCCAGCCTGAGCAGCAATAAAAGCTTCAATATTACCAAAAATCAGATTGTGCTCCTGCATTAAAGCAGCCGTTTGATCAAGCCTGTCAGGATAACCGGTAACCTCTTCTCCATCAAAAATCAAATAATCTGCTTTTAATAACTCAAGGTTATTTTTCAGGGCAGATAGCGCATTTAATTTATTATTACTTCTAAAAGCAATTTTTAAATCATTTGCTTTTGCCTCCTTAAACTGGCTTTCGTTATAACCAAGATTAATATCTTCGAGGTTCTTGTGCCAGCTGGGAAAATAAAGAAAATTATAAGTACCAGTTTTAATAGTCCTGGCTGCATAATCTGCCTTTAATTCTGGTGCCAGTTTATTGATCTGCTGCCACAGTGAGTCACTAAAAACAGCAAAAAGAGCTGAATTTTCAAGTTCTGAAATTTCAATCCGGCTGGAGGCCAGTTCAGCTTTTAATTGCTCACCACCCAGAATAATATCCAGTGCTTCAATTCTTTTTAAAGCCCCTCTCTCAACAAAGTCTTCCAGACTCTGTTGATAAATAGCCAGACCTGTAACCCCACTTTCTTTTAACTGCCGAAGATCAAGTTCTGGTTCCAGAGACTTTAATTCTGTATAAGCTTCTCCATCCATTATTACTTCTATACCTGGATTTTGATCAACTTTGTTAATTCTTGCATTCAGTGTCCAGGCAGCTGCAATAAAAGTTATTAAAATAACTCCAATCAATATTTTTTTCAACAAAATTCACCTTTTCCTCTAAAATAATTAATTACAGAACTCATAAAAAGGAGCGCCTATTTATCCCCGCAGGTTTTATTGTGCTAAAATTTATTGAGCGCTCTGATATTTTAAATAAGCCCCTATAAATTCATCAAGATAACCGTCCATTACTTTATCTACATTACCTTCTTCAAAATCAGTTCGGTGATCTTTAATCATGTTATAAGGATGAAAAACATAGGATCTGATCTGGCTCCCCCAGGCAATCTCCTTATGTTCACCGCTTAACTCATCAATTTTTTCTGCCTGAGCCTCTTCTTTTAATTCCAGCAATTTGGCAGTTAAAATCTTCATTGCTGTTTCTTTATTTTTATGCTGTGATCTTTCATTCTGACACTGGACTACCACACCTGTAGGCTGATGGGTAATTCTTACAGCAGAATCAGTTTTATTGACATGCTGCCCGCCAGCTCCACTGGCCCGATAAGTATCAATCTTCAAATCACTTTCGTCAATATCAACCTCAATATCATCATCAATCTCCGGCATTACATCAACCGAAGCAAAAGAAGTATGCCTGCGGCCAGAGGAATCAAAAGGAGAAATTCTGACCAGACGATGCACCCCTCGTTCACCCTTTAAATAACCAAATGCATAATCTCCTTCGATCATCAGCGTCACACTCTTAATTCCGGCTTCATCACCTGGATTAAAATCCAGAGTTTGAAGCTGATAACCATTTGCTTCTGCCCAGCGGCTGTACATTCTAAGCAGCATCTGAGCCCAGTCCTGAGATTCAGTTCCACCTGCTCCCGGATGAATAGATAAAATAGCATTGTGATCATCATAAGGCTCATTTAATCTCAGTTTCAACTCAAGTTTTTCAAGTTCCTTTTCCAGTTCAGTGAGAGTTACTTTAAGTTCACTCTCCAGACTTTCGTCTTCTTCAGCAGCAAGTTCAAGATAAACTTCAGCCTCTTCAAATTTTTCTTCCAGGCTCTTGATCACTTTAAGACGTTTTTTAATCCAGTCCAGTTTCTGCGATTTTTTACGAGCATTTTCTTTATCATCCCAGAATCCACCTGCTGACATCTCAGATTCTATATCTTTTTTATCCTGCAGTAATTTTTCCCGGTCAAAGTAAATCACTCAATTCCTTAAA
This sequence comes from Halanaerobium sp. ST460_2HS_T2, assembly GCF_003337665.1. Taxonomy (NCBI): domain Bacteria; kingdom Bacillati; phylum Bacillota; class Clostridia; order Halanaerobiales; family Halanaerobiaceae; genus Halanaerobium; species Halanaerobium sp. ST460_2HS_T2. The sequence goes on along the minus strand of NZ_QPJF01000010.1, from coordinate 29,853 downwards.
TCTCTGTTTTAATTCTGAAAATTTGTCCTTAAAACTATTATTCATTTAAATCATCTCCCACAACATTTTTTATATTTTTTACCACTACCACAGGGGCAGGGATCATTACGCCCAGGTTCTTCTTCTTTTACAACAGTTGCCTGACCAACACTGCCATCACCAGCTGTTGATCTATCATTTCCCTTTGATTTCCCCTCTAGAGCTGACTGAGGTGAAGAATAGTTTAACTGACGCTGATTAATTTCCTGTCTCGGAATATTTTCTCTTTCTTCAACTTCAACTTTAAAGGCAGTCTCAACTATATCTTCCCGGATAGAAGCAGTTAGCTCATTAAACATATCAAAGGATTCGAATTTATATTCTGTTAGAGGATCTTTCTGACCATAAGCTCTTAAACCTATTCCCTGGCGAAGCTCATCCATATTATCCAGATGAGTCATCCACTTGCGGTCAATTACTCTTAAAGCTAAAAATTTAATTATTTTATTAAATCTCTCTGAATCTATTTTTTCTCGCTTCTGCTGGTAAGCTCCCAGCGAACTTAAAGTTATTTTCTCTTTAATTTCATTTCTCTCCAGGCTGTCTAAATCTGCTGCTTCTAACTCACTGGCCAGTCCAATTCCATGCAGATATTCAAACATTCCAGCTAAATCCCACTCATCTGGATGGAGATCCTCAGACATAAACATCTCGATTACATCATCCAAAAGCTGTTCCATCATTCCAGCTATTTTTGCTTCCAATTCGGCTGTAGTTAAAAGTGTGCGGCGCTGATCGTAAATAACCTCCCGCTGTTTATTTAAGATATCATCATATTCTAGAATTGCTTTTCTGATATCAAAATTGCGGCTCTCTACTTTCTGTTGAGCCCGCTCAATTGAGTTAGAAATCATTTTATGTTCAACTGGCTGATCCTCATCAACACCCAATTTATCGAGAATACCGTTGATCTTATCAGAACCAAAAAGTCTTAAAAGATCATCTTCCAGTGAAACATAAAATTGGGAAGAACCTGGATCTCCCTGACGTCCAGAACGGCCGCGAAGCTGATTGTCTATCCGGCGGCTCTCATGGCGTTCTGTACCCAGCACATGCAAACCGCCAAGTTCTTTGACACCTTCTCCTAAAACAATATCTGTACCACGACCGGCCATATTGGTTGCAATTGTTACACTTTTTTTCTGTCCGGCATCCTTAATTATATCTGCTTCCCGTTCATGGTTTTTCGCATTTAAAACCTCATGCGGTACATTTTCTCTTTTTAACTGGCGGCTTAACATCTCCGAATTTTCAATATCTGCTGTACCAACCAGCACCGGCTGACCGGTTTTATATAAATCTTTAATTTCATTAATAACTGCCTTATATTTAGCCTCTTTATTGGTAAAAACTAAATCCGGCATATCATCCCTGATCATCGGCTCATTTGTAGGCACAACTACTACGGGCATATCATAAATTTTTATAAATTCTTCCTCTTCAGTCTCAGCAGTACCTGTCATTCCAGCCAGTTTATTATACATTCTAAAAAAGTTTTGCAAAGTAATTTTGGCAAAGGTCTGACTTCCTTTCTGGACCTCTACTCCTTCTTTAGCCTCAATAGCCTGATGCAGCCCTTCACTGTAGCGTCGGCCTTCCATTACTCGACCGGTAAATTCGTCCACAATTTTTACGGCACCATCTTTAACTATATAGTCTCTATCCTTTTTCATTAAAGTATGAGCTTTTAAGGCCTGATTTAATTGATGATTGAGTTTAAAATTTTCTTCTGAATAAAGGTTGTCCACATTCAACTTGCTTTCAGCCTTTTTTACTCCTGATTCAGTCAGAGTTACCAGTTTGTTTTTTTCATCTATTTCAAAGTCTTCCTCACGTTTTAAGGCTGGAATAACTCGATTAAATTTACGGTAATCCGAACTTTTTTCCTGAACCGGCCCCGAAATAATCAGCGGTGTCCGGGCTTCATCAATTAGTATACTGTCGACCTCATCTAAAATTGCATAATGATGCTCTCGCTGAACCAGATCCTCTTCCTTATAGGCCATATTATCTCTCAGATAATCAAAGCCAAACTCGTTGTTGGTACCATAGGTAATATCACAGTTATAAGCTTCTCTTCTCTCACCAGGAGACATTCCACTTAAAATTACTCCCACAGACATCCCTAAAAAACGATAAATCTGGCCCATCCACTCACTATCTCTTTCGGCCAGATAGTCATTAACTGTTACTACATGTACCCCCTGTCCACTCAGAGCATTAAGATAAACAGGTAGGGTTGCAGCCAGCGTTTTTCCTTCCCCGGTCTTCATTTCTGCTATTTTCCCCTGATGAAGAACAATTCCTCCAATCAGCTGAACATCATAGTGACGAAAACCAGCTTCAGTTGCTCTCTGAGAAGCTTCTCTTACAACAGCAAAAGCCTCCGGTAAAAGCTCATCCAGACTTTCTCCCTCCTGATATCTATTTTTAAACTCTGCAGTCTTCGCTTTTAAATTCTGATCGCTCAACGCCTGCATTTCAGGTTCAAGAGCATTAATTTTTTCTACAATCGGTTCCAATTTTTCCAGTTCTTTTTCGTTTGGATCTTTAAATAAGTTCTTGAGGAACTCAAACATTTATCTTCCTCCCTAAATTTGACGATTAAAAAATTTTCAATCGTATTATAATAATATAATTCCATTTACAAATCTAATGCATTCCTGCTATCTCAATCAAAGTAATTATATCATCTTAAACCCTAAAACACAATTAAAGGCAGATTAGATTATTGATTAATCCCCGATCAAAAGATCTATTTTCTTATTTATAGTGAATTATTTCTCATAATGGTATAAAAAAAGGGAGCCCGCCAGGGCATCCCTCTTAATTCAATCTTATCTAATACTATTATTAGCTTAACCAAATGTCGGCTCAATCAAGCCATAATTTCCATCGTTTCGCTTATAAACCACATTGGTTTCTTCTGTATCAGCATTATGGAAAACAAAGAAGTCATGATCTAAGAGGTCCATCTGCATACAGGCCTCTTCTACATTCATCGGCTTCATTGGAAAACGCTTGGTCCTCACAACCTGCGGCTCAAATACATCAGTATCAATATTTTCTTCCTCATTACCTAACTGATGATTTAAGACCTGTTCTTTGCGCTTCTCCTTATATTCTTCTTTGTATTCCTGTTTCTTCTCAATATATCTATCGTGAATCTTAGTTTTATATTTTCTAACCTGGCGCTCAAGTTTATCCATTACACCATCGATAGAAGCATACATATCACCGGAAGCTTCCTCACCTCTAAGGATAAGACCCTTAACAAAGGCTGTAACTTCGACAATATGTCTTTCTTTTTCTACTTCCATGGAGATCTGAACTTCCATCGGTTCTCCATTGAAATACTTCTCCAGCTTCTCTACCTTCTCCTCTGCGTGCTTCTTTAGAGCCGGGGTAACATCAATGTTTTTACCATAGGTCATAATTTTCATGAAGCTCACTCCTCTCATACAACTATTATTATTATTATATTTTGCTTTTCTCTGTATATTATATTATTCTACAAAGTGAAAATAATTCCTGCCTTAAAAAATAATTATTAAAAATCTTAATTTAATTTTAATCTAAATAGTTTTAATTTAAGTTCAGAAAGAAGCGTAATTCAAAAACTAGTCTAACTTAACCGGTACTGAAGCTGCTGTCAGCACATAAACATTTTTGGCACCCATCTCTTTTAAAACAAAATGCGAAATCTCAGAAGAAGTGGTACCTGTTGTAATTATATCGTCAATAATCAAAATGTTTTTGTTCTCAAAAATAGCGGGATCAATCTTATCTTTTAACTCAAAAGCTCCCTCCAGCTCCAGTTTTCTTGCCTTCTTGGTCAAAGTATAAAGTGGGAGTGAATTTTTAACTCGAAAAAGCACATCCTTATATTCGACTTTTATTTTTTTGGAAAGCTCTTTTGCCAGTCTGGCAGCCTGATTATAACCGCGATATGTTTTGCGGTCACCATGCATTGGTACTGGAATTAAAAAATCTATATCCCGATCTTTAAAATATTCATCATAATAGAGAAATAACATCTGCGAAAATGGCTCAGCCAGATCTGGCCGGTGACCATATTTATATTCCAAAAGTACTTCTCTGGCATAACCTGAATAAGTGAAAACACTGCGGGCATAATTGTAAGGCGGTCTTTCTTCCTTACATTCCGGACAGGGCTGCCCTTCAATTAAGGTTGCCGGAACAACCTCTCTTCCACAGACCGGGCAGGCATCTGTAATAAAAGAAAAACGGGCCAGACAGCGGTCACAAACCCCTTCTATTTCGGAATGATCATATCTGCGACCACAGGCAAGACAGACAGGTTTTTCAGGATAAACCAAATCTTTTAAAATATCCAGTACTTTCAATTTTAATTAACAACTCCTTTGAGGTTGTAATGTTCACGCAGATCATCAATTTTCTTTCTGGCCCTCTGCAGAGCATTGTCAACCGTTTTGACATTAATATCAAGATCTTCGGATATTTCCTGATAGGATTTACTATCCAGATAAAGCATAAACACATTCCATTCAAGATCTGTTAATTCTTCCGAGAGTTCGTCAATAATTGTAGTTAAAGTTTCCTGACAGATAAATTTCTTTTCTAGATTTTCTCCTTCATCTGGTAAAATTTCATTAAAAGTTCTTCCCGTTTCATTGCCATAGTCCAGGCTTTTATCAAGAGAAGCAGAGGTATTTAAAGGCATGTGTTTCTGGCGATTTGCCTTTTTTATAGCAGAAACCAGCTGTCTGTGTACACAAAGCTGAGAAAAACCTCGAAAAGAAGCTCCTTTATCTTCTTTAAAATCCCGGATTGCTTTGTACAGTCCAACTCGTCCCTCCTGAATAACATCATCCCGATCCAGACCCTTGATAAAAAAGAATCTGGCCTTAGCATAGACTATATCCATATTTTGATCTATTAGATATTCTATTGCAAAGTCATTTCCAGCCTGGGCCATCTCTATAATCTCTTCTTCTTCCTTCTCTTTAAACAAGAATATCCCCCCATCCTGGTCTCAGTTTTCCCTCAAAAACTCATCAAATCCTGAAATGAAATACCCAATTCCAGCATTGTCACTCCTAAAAGTAAGAGGGTCAGCAGAATAAGAATTTGAAGTTGACTATTTTTCATCTTTAATCTGCCTTATCTTTTTAATTAAATTTGTTGTTGATTTTCCCTTAACCTCGGTAATTAAAACTATTTTTCCACCATAACTGTAAACTGTCTCCGCCTCAGGTAGATCTTCAATTCTGTAATCTCCACCTTTAACATAAACCTGTGGTTTAATCTGCTCCAGTAAGTTAGTGGCATCAGCTTCCGAAAAGAGTATTAGATAATCGACCATTTCCAGAGCAGCCAGCATTTCGAGTCTGTCAGCCTCCGGCATCAGAGGACGTGTTTTCCCTTTCAGCTTTCTAACTGAACTGTCACTATTTACAGCCAGCACCAGCTTATCACCCAGAGAAGCAGCTTTTTTCAAATAGCGAATATGACCAACATGCAGGATATCAAAGCAACCATTTGTAAAAACAATTAATTCTCCCGCCTCTTTTCGGGCATCAATTTCTTTTTTCAAAGCATCGAGGTCCATAATTTTAGCTGTCATTTTTATTCACTTCCCTGATTAATTCGGCGCCTGTAACTGAAGCAACTCCACTTTTGCGGACAACAATCCCGGCAGCATAATTGGCAATTCTAATCGCAATCTCTGCCGGTGCACCTGCCGCCAGGGCCAGAACCAGTGTACCAACCACGGTATCTCCAGCACCTGTTACATCAAAAACTTCACTAAAATTAGCAGCGGCAATATGCTCTATTTTATCTCCGGGTGCAAAAAGAGTCATTCCATCTCCACCCTGAGTTATAAGTAGATATTTTAATTCCAGCTTTCTCCTCATTTCTAGACCAGCTTTTTCTACTTCAGCCTGAGATCTCAGTTCCCTGCCATAAATAGCAGAGGCTTCTTCTAAATTAGGAGTTGCAATTACAGCTCCTTTAAACTGATTTAACTGATAACGGCTGTCTACAGCTGACTCTTTTCCGGCAGCAGCGGCAGCTTCTACAAACTGAGCCGTACTATTCTGATTAAAAATTCCGTTTCCGTAATCCGAAAAAAGAATCGCATCACTGCTGGCGATATTTTCCTTAAGGTAAGAATTTAATTTCTGCTGAAGCTGAGTACTGATATCAAAACTCTTAACTTTATCAACCCTTACCACCTGCTGGCGAACAATCTGCTCACCACCGGCCAGAATCCTTGTTTTCTCAGCAGTCGGCCTGCTTCTGTCCTTAAAGACTCCTGCAGTTAAAATCTGCCGTTCTTCAAGCTCTTCAATCAGAGCTTCTGCTGCCAGATCCTCTCCTACAACACCAAGCAGATCAACCTCTGCTCCCAGGCTGGCAATATTGGCAGCTGCATTGGCTCCACCACCAGGCAGAATTTTCTCCTGCTGATGTTTTAAAATCAGAACCGGTGCCTCGCGAGAAAGCCTTTCTGGATCAGCGATAATAAACTTATCAGCTATTAAATCTCCCAGAACCATTATTCTTTTTTCGCTAAATTTATTTATATATTTTATTAATTCCTCTGAACTATAGTTTCCCATCTCAGCCCCCTACATTTTATAGGTCAGACCAAAATTTATAACTCGATTGCTGAGATCCCAGTACTGATTACCAATACTTATCTCCAAATCACTGCGGGGACCAATATTATATCTGGCACCACCTCTGTAATAACTGTGATCAGTTAAGTCCTCATCAACAAAGTAATAGGTCTGCCAGAAAAAGTTTAGATCCTTATTTAAAGTTGCAGCCGAAATTCCTACCCCTTTACCAAAGTCTTGAGCATCAACTTTGTCTGTCAGCATCAGATGCAGATCCATTTTAAACTCAGGCTGGGAAATCATATTCAAACCAATATCTGCACCAATATGAAAATCGTCTCCATCAAAAGCGAGGTTCAGCTTCCCCTGATGGCCACCATTAAGAATAAACTTTGGCTCTAACTGCAGGGTGTCAATCTCCATTGAATCACCTGAAATAAGGTAATTTACCTCTTTCAGTTCAGCTGCATTAACTGCTGTAAAAACTGTAAAAATTAAGCTTACTGTAATCATTAATATCATTATTTTTTTAGTCATTTTATCTCTCCTCTAGTGTAATTTTATTATATATTAGATAAAGCTATATTTAAAATTATTTCTGCAAAAGTTACTTTCCAATGCAGAGCTTTAATCTTCGCGATTAACTATGACTCCATTCGAAATCAAACGATCTGCACTGGGACGATTCATTGTAAAACCTCTGATCACCATTCTGGCTGAGGCACCACCATCAAGATTCATAGCTTCAACAGCACCCAGCTCTCTTAAAATTTTAGCTGTTTCTTCTAAACTCATTCCAATGCTCAATTTTTCCTGTCTACCATCAATAGTCAGCATCAAAAGATGATTATCCGCTGTTAATCCAAGTGCTGTTCTCGGCGCTCTACCATTTAAAATGTCAGGTTGAAATTTTTCTTGCTTACCTGTAATTTTTATTTCTCCATTTTTCAATAGACGCGGGCCACCACCGACAGCATAAATAATATTCTTCTCTTCTAAATCAGGCGAAAACTTGTTATTAATCTTTACCCTCTGGTTCTTTAATTCGGGTGTTAAATATATCAAATCTCTTCTTTCGGAACCAACCCGGACCACAAATCCATCCGGGGGAATTGGAGTTTCAGCTCCTGGCTCAGTTTCTGTACCCAAAATTTTTCCCGAACGAATAACAAGATCATAATAGCCCTTACTTAAGGCCGGCATTCGAGCCCCATAATAACTGTTAAAAACAACTGCTTCATCAGCATGAACTGACCTGTTAACACCATTTATTTTAAAGCTTCTGGAAAGATCAGTTATTAACAGTTCTCCCTCCCAGTCTACCTGAGCAAAAGAAAGTTCTTTGTCCTGAGCAATTAAAAGTGCAGTTCGTTGATAAAGCGGTTCACTGACCAGAGTTCCATCAAGATAAAGCAGCCCCAGCGGTCTGCCGCTGTAATGAAAATAGCCTCCATTAACACCAGCCAGAGCAGAATGATCACGAATGATATCACCAAGATCTTCCCTTCCCGGTACAACTCCCTGAGCCAGCACTGGCTTTAAATTAAGTTCATCAACTGAGAGGTCATAATCAACAACCGTAATTACTCGGGGTCCGGCCCAGCTCTTTTGCCTGATTTCCTTAAAATTAAGTCCCCGGTTAATACGAGCAGTAAATTTAAGCTCACTATCTATAAGTTCTGTCAGTTCCGCAATTTCCGCTCGATCATAATAATATTCTATAATCTCCTGAAAATTATAATCTGCCTGAGCCAGGGGAACAATACCAGCTCTGGGACTGTTAATTTCTTTTAAAGAAAAATCACTATTATAATAAAACTCCTTATCCCTGGTAAGTACCTGGCCTGAAGTCGCTGCTACAGCTTCTTTAAACACCGGACTCAAACGACCAAAGGCTAGCTTATTAAAGTTTTCCAGGCGTGCACCCTGAACTTCCAACTGATAGAGCAGTGAAGTCCTATAAAGAATAGACTGGGCCTTTAGTGCCTCCACCGGAGCACCTGCATTAAAAGAACTCTGCAGCAGATAAGCTGTCATCTCCTCCAGATTAGTTTTATAGCTGAATAAGACTGAATTTCCAATCGGTCCAAATTGAAACTCTCCCTGCATTTTTCTATCTTCAACCTTAAACTGACCCCTGATCTTAAAAACATGAGCCGCTCGTATTTTCTCACCAGCATCATTATAGAAATTAAGCCCTTCTCCAACTTCCTGATTGTAGGGCTGAACCTGCTGATTTTCTGCTTTTTGCTGAGGGTCAGTATCCTGATTCTTAATCTTAATCTCTCTTATCCAGCCATTATAGCCGGCTTGCTGCAATTTTTGCTGAAATGCTTCTGCCTGTTCGCGCTCGTTAAAGGCTCCAGCCAGAACTTTAAAAAGCCCCTCTTCTTCTTTTACAATTATCTGTTCCTCAAAATCTATTTCTACCTGGTTTTTAAACTGACTGGCATTTTCAGCGGTAGAACTGGCCATTATCTGAACTCCCCAGCCACTTTTTAATTCAGGCTGCTGCAGGTTGATCTCTCCCTGAGTTATGTAATACTCTTTGCCAGCTTCCAACTTCAGATTTTCAGCTCCTGCTGCTATTAGAACTGTATCTTTCTCAGCCCGCAGGCTGATCTCAGCTGTTGGAGAAAAAATAGGTACTGTTATCTGATGGTTGGACTGGATAAAATCAATTAATCCGGATTGATAATACTCTGCAGAAACAGGAAACGCCAGCAAAAGCAATATAATTAGAGCAAAACCAAAAATTTTTAAAACAAATGAATTTAATTTAATCACAATTTTCATCTCCATTTATTATTATCCGATTTTCAATAATCCGTATAAATCCAAAACTTTTCCGAGAGATCTTTTTTCCCTACTTATATATATTTAATCTCAAAGCCGCAAATCCTGCCTGGATTTTTGATTTATTCAGGTATTTTTCCTCGGGTTAAGCTTTATGTTATAATAAAGTCAAAGAAACTGTTAAAAATCACTTATCAAGATTACATAAAACTAAAGTTGAGACATTAAAAAGCTCTTTTAAACTCTTTTTAAGAGCTTAAAACAGCAAATTAATAGTGAGAAAGGACCTAACCATGAAAAATAACCAGTTAAAAATCACAGTAATAGATGGATATTTAGATGAACCCTCCTGCCTCGGAGTTCCACCTTATATTTCTCCTCATATCCGCTATCTCTGGGGTGCTCTCCTGGAAGCAGGCGTGCGAGACGATAATCTTAACTACCTGACCATTGACAGCCTAAGAGAAAATAAAGATTTAGAACTAAAAAAAATGGAAACCGCAGACATAGTAATTATGATTGCCGGAACCACAGTTCCCGGACATTATCTCGGGGGACAGCCAGCTACAGCGGCAGAAATTAAAGAAATAGGCAAAAAAGTTTTTTATCCCACCAAAGTTCTGGGGGGGCCAATCACCTTAATTGAAAACATGAAAGAAAAATTTAAAGATAATTTTGATATTATAGCAGCGGAAATCGCTGCAGTAGATATTTTTAAAAGGCTGACCCAAACAGAAATTTTACCAGCTGAAATTGACAAGTATATAAACAAATTTGCCTTAAGCGGCAGTCATTTACTCAAAAGACACCCCAATTATCCAAAAATAATTGCCGAACTGGAAACTTTTCGAGGCTGTCCCCGGAGCAGCCACTGTGCTTTCTGCAGTGAACGCCTAAAGAATTTAACTTACAGCCGCAGCCCGGAAAATATTGCCGCAGAAGTTAAGGCTCTGGCTGAAGTAGGTATTCATCACTACCGCCTTGGAAGCCAGACAGATCTACTGCTCTATGGGGCTCAGCTGAAAAATGAAAATTTTATTTTAAACCCAGATCAGATCAAGGAACTCTATCAGGGCATTCGCAGAGCGGATCCTGATCTCAAAGTGCTGCATATGGATAATATGAACCCGGCTGAAATTGCCCGCAATCCAGAAAAATCAGCTCAAATTATAGAAACCATTGCTAAATATAACACTCCCGGTGATACAGCAGCCTTTGGGCTGGAATCAGCCGACCCAGAAGTCTTAAAGAAAAATAATATAGACAGCAGCAGTAAGGATAATTATTTTGCCATTAAACTAATGAATGAAATTGGCGGCAGAAGAGAAAACGGCATCCCCAAACTGCTTCCAGGTCTCAATTTTCTCCACGGCCTGATTGGAGAAAGCCGAAAAACTCTTAATTATAATTATCAGTTCTTAAAAAAATTACTGACTGATAATTTAATGCTCAGAAGAATTAATATCAGACAGGTTGTCCGCCTGGGCAGTTATCCTGAAGTTAAGTACTCCCAGGGTGAATTCAAAAAATACAAACAAAAAATAAATAAAGAAATTAATCAGCAAATGCTAAAAAAAGTATTTCCGGCAGGTGTTGTTTTAACTGACCTCTATTCCGAAAAGAAAAAGGGCAGTCTCAACTACTGCAGACAGCTGGGTACCTACCCGATACTAACAGCAGTCATCGATCAAAATGACAATTTTTTTCAAAAAGTAAAAGTTGTTGATCACGGTTATCGCTCAATTACAGCTCTCAAATGGCCCAAAAAATTTAATGATTATAGTAAAAAAGAATTGGAAGCTATCCCGGGAATCGGAAGCAAAAGAGCTTCCCGACTAATACTGGAAAAACCAGCAGATATTAAAGAATTATCTGCTCTACTGGGGCCAGATTTTGATCAGAAAACTCTTTCCCATTTTTTTCAATTCTAAATACTGATTAAAAATCTGCTGTCAGTTCCTTTAAGTATTTTTTAAATTCAGGCCCCAAATCTTCTCTTGCCAGAGCCAGCTCAACTGTGGTTTTTAAAAAACCCATTTTATTTCCAACATCATAACGTTTTCCTTCGAAATCATAACCATAAACTACTCGCTTATCAAGCAGAGTCTTTAAAGCATCAGTTAGCTGGATCTCTCCTCCTTTGCCTGGAGGCGTGTTTTCTAAAATATTAAAAATATCAGGAGTAATAATGTAACGTCCTAAAATTGCAAGATTGGAAGGCGCCTCTTCCAGTGATGGTTTTTCTACCATATCTTCGACCCGATAAACATCACCATCTTTGCGGCTATAATCAACTATTCCATATTTATTTACGTCTTTTTCGGCAACAGTTTTACAGCCCAGAACAGCAGTCTCTTTTTCTTCATAAATCTCCATCATCTGCTGAATAACTGGCTTTTTAGAATGGATTATATCATCCCCAAGCAGGACTGCAAAAGGATCATTACCCACAAATGTTTTGGCACAATAAATAGCATGGCCCAGACCTTTCTGCTCCTTTTGCCTGACTGAATGAATAGTAATCATCTCCGAAATATCTTCAACCATATTTAAAAGCTCTGTTTTACCCTGTCTTTTTAAAGCTGCTTCCAGGGCCTGAGATTTATCAAAATGATCTTCAATGCTCTGTTTATCTTTAGAGGTAATGATTAAAATATCCTCAATTCCTGCTGCAACTGCCTCCTCAACTATATACTGAATAGAAGGTTTGTCAACAATCGGCAGCATCTCTTTGGGTTGAGCCTTGGTTGCCGGTAATAGTCTGGTTCCCCAGCCGGCTGCTGGAATTACTGCTTTTTTAATCTTCATTATATCACTCCCAAATAATTTTCGCTAAGTCTAAGTCAGATTAATCAAAATTTCTCTTATTAATATTATAACATTAAATCAGATAGATGTTAAAAACTGTAGGAAAACTGAAGTCCATAGCGTTGATCTTTAATTTCAAAATCATGGGCCACAAATAAATCAACTTCTATTGGTTTTAAACCTAATAAATATAATCTCGAATTAAAAGCAGGCCCAACTGCCAGTCCCTCCTCTGACCACTGCTGATCACTGTAATAGTCAACAAATAGGTAACCTCCAATATCAGTTAACTGCAAGAAATTTAGAAGTTCCATCGGCAGCTGCAAATTATAATTATAATTGAAATTTAAAGAAGCCTGCAGATTGGTATTACTGTCCAGTTTTTGACCCCTATAGATAAGTGGAGATTCCACAAAATCACTGCTATTATAAATAACTTCGGTCCCAATACTCCAGGCCTCAGTAAAGTCATAATTAATAAGGTGTGAACTCAAAATATCAACATCACCCTGCTGATAATTTAAAAAAAGATCATTTTCGGACTGCCACTGAAAGTCATCACCCAGATAGCGAAAATCATTTCCAAAAAGCAAATATTCAGTCCCCTGTCTCCTGCCATAGCCGGCAGATAAATTAAATCTTCTACCAAAATATTTAAGTTCTGCTTCATAATCACTTTTAGTAGCCGAATCATAATCATTTCTATATTTTAAATATAGATCAAGACTATCCGTAATTTTTTTTATTCTTAGAGCAGCTGAGTAAGCATCCTCCCAGCTGTCCTCTCCCAATAGAGCAAGCCTGGCCCTGTTATAATAGATCTCAGCACCTACCTGAAATTGATCCAGTGGTGTACGAAATAATTCCTGGCTGAAAGGCGAAAAATCTCTTCCATAATAAATCAGAGGACTTATTCCCCTTTCTTCTACAATCAGCCGGTCGAATTCAAGATCTCGCAGTATGCTGTCCAAACTATAATTTTGACGAGGAACTGGTTGTCGGAGAGGTATACCTGCTTTTTTTAATTCAGCTTTTAACTGTGGAATTTTCTTTAAAGTTTCCAGGTAACCTATTTCTACCAGTCTGCTGGCATAATTAAAATCCATAAACGTATAGTTTTCAACATCGGCAGTAATAATAAAATCAGCATATCTGTCCAGTATCTGGCCGGAATACTCATCCTGAATAATTTCTAAAAAACGGTTTGCTGATTGAAAAGGACTTCCATAATCATATCTTTTCTCATCTTCAGGTGTGTGAGTGGCAATAACATAATCAGCTCCCAGCAGAGCAGCTGATTTTGCAGGAGATGATTCCAGTACCCCTGCATCAATAAAATAATGCTCATTCTGAGAATGGATTGGAAAATAACCGGGAATTGAATAGGCCGCCTGCAGCACCTCTGAGATTTTACCCTCTGTTGTTAAATATTTTTTTCCTTCTGCCAGATCAAAACTAAGCTGAGCTGTCGGAATCAAAAAATCTTCCAATTTTTTTTGCGGTGCAACTGATTCCATAAAAATATTTACTTTTTTACTATTCAAAAGAGCACCCCGACCGAAATTAAAAAGTCTGGCAAAAGGAGTATCAGTTACAATTTCTTCGATCTGATCCACCGACAGACCACTACCATAGAGAGTAGCAATAATTGAACCCATACTGGTTCCAGTCATTAAATCAATGGGAATGTTATTTTCTACCAGAGCTTTTATGACCCCCAGATTTGCAATTGCTCTGGCTCCTCCACCAGAAAGTGCCAGCCCCACGGCCGGCTCACTTTTTGCTCCAATCCTGTTTTTAAAATGCTGATAATTTTCCACCAGATAGCTCTCGCCATCAAATTCTATTTCCTGCAGACTATTTTCTGCTGCAGATCTTTCGGGCTCTGATTCAGCAAAAAGAAGCCCGGAAAATAAAGTAGTGAAAATAATAACTAGAATAAAAATGAAAATTATTTTTTTCATAATAAACACCTCTGTTCGGGAAAAGCTGAATAAAACAGCAAAGGGAGGCAGAGCCTCCCTTTTATTTTTTTAATTCTGCCTCTTATTTTTCTATTACTCTTCTTGCATGCCAAATACTTAGAAGCTGTTCATTATCTCCTCAACTTCAGACATTAAATTCTCCTTAAATCCGGCCAGCACTTTTTCTGCTGTTGCCTGATCTTTTTCGCGAACTGCAAAATAAAATTTAAGTTTGGGTTCAGTTCCGGAGGGCCTAATAGTGAGTTTAGCATCACCTTCCAGTAAATATTGAAGCACATTTGATTTAGGCAGCTTTATTTCTTCTTCCTGATTTTCATCTAAATAATTAATTGTAGATAATTTATAATCCTTAACCACCTTAACCCTGCGGCCTGCTATTTTTTCGGGACTCTCTTCTCTCAGTCTGGCTATTGTTTTAGTTATTACTTCCTGACCTTCCTTTCCTTCCAGGCGAATCGACTCTAAATCTTCCAGATAATAACCAAATTCTTCTCGCAATTCTGCCAGACGCTCCAGCAGATTTGTTCCTTCTTCTTTATATTTTAGAGCCATAATTGCTGCCAGACCAGCGGCAACCGCAGCATCTTTATCGCGCGCATGTTTACCAATTAAATATCCGAGGCTTTCTTCAAAACCCAGAATAAATTCTTTTTCCCCTGATGCTTCAAACTCTGTAATTTTTTCTCCAATAAATTTAAATCCTGTCAGTACATCGAGTACTTCCACCCCGTACTCAGCAGCAATATCTAAAACCATATCTGTAGAAACAATTGACTTAACAATAACTCCATTATCAGGTAGCTTACCTGCTGCCTTTGCTTCTTTTAAAAGAAAATCAGCAAATAAAACACCTGTTTCATTCCCATTTAAAAACTGATAGTTCCCCTCAGCATCTCTAACTGCAGGTGCCATCCGATCACAGTCAGGATCAGTTGCAATAACCAGATCGGCTTCTTCTTCCTCAGCCAGCTTTAATGCCAGATCAAAAGCCTCTCTGTCTTCAGGGTTTGGACTTTCTACGGTAGAAAATTCTGAATCTCCATCTGATTGTTCTTCCACAAGATGCAGGTTAGAAAAACCTAAATCACTGAGAAGTTTTGGAATTACTGTACTGCCTGTTCCATGTAGTGGAGTATAAACCACTGATAAATTGCTGCCCTTCTCTGCTGCTAGATCTGTATCTGGTAAAATATCTATTAAAGTTTTTTGATAACTATCATCAACTTCGGCACCAATGTAATTTAATAATCCCTTATCAACTGCCTCCATCTCATCCATAGTTTTAACAATAGAAAAATCATCTATTTCTTCAATTTCAGCAATAATATCTCGAGCCTGCTCAGGTACTACCTGTCCCCCATCTTCCCAGTAGACCTTATAGCCATTATATTCCGGTGGATTATGACTGGCGGTAACTACTATGCCACCGATTGCATCTAATTCTCTAACTGCATAAGAAAGCTCCGGAGTTGCTCTCATTCCGGTAAATAAATATGTTTTGATGCCATTTGCAGCCAGCACAAGTGCTGCTTCCAGTGAAAATTCCGGCGAATTATGTCTTGAATCGTAGGCAATTACAACACCTTTTTCCTGACCATCATCACTGTAATTAATTATATAATTGGCCAGACCCTGAGTGGCTTTCCGGATCACATATTTATTAATTCTATTAGTTCCGGCCCCCATTTTTCCTCTCATACCACCTGTACCAAAATCAATATTTTTATAAAAGCGATCTTCAATTTCTGCTTCATCATCCTGGATGGCTTCCAGCTCTTCTTTTGTCTCCTTATCAAAATAGTCACTTAAAAGCCAATCGCGATATCTGGACATATAACTCAAAATTGATCAACTCCTTTGTTGATAAACGATCTAAAGTATTTATGCTACTCATTGAAAATATTATATCACAAATAATTTTTTTTATAAAGTTTTTAAAGAATTAAGAAAAATTAGAGTTTATATTTAAATTTCAAAGAAATTTTGCGGCCACTCTTATCAGTTCGACCGGAATTTTTCGTATTTATCTGCTGGTCAAACTGCAGCTTTGTGTCCAGATCAAGATTTTCGCTAAATTTCCAGCCCCACTTTAAGGAAACTCGATTCAATCGATAGTCATCTTCCGGACTGATCTTATATTCAGTCCACTGTCTTTGAAATAAAATTTCATAATCGTGTTTTTCATTTAAATCATACTGCAGTGTGTACTGCACTCGGGCCAGCTGATAGTCTTTTGTTTCCGCCTCCAGATAATCCTTATCTCGCAGCAAAAGTTTAAATCGATTGCGCAGTTTCTCAGTTAAATAAAAGGTATAATTACCCTCAACTTCTAAATTCAAATTATCATAGGTCTGACTCTGTTCATAAATGCGCTGCTGCCGTTGAGCTTTCAAATAATAATATTCACCTACAGCCAGCTTCTGTTTATATCGCAGCCACTGTTTGTTATACTGATAATAATCAACAATGTTATCTTCATTTTCTTCCAGGTCTCCCGGATCAGTATAAAGCCTATCTCCACTCTCAAAACTGCCACTAATTTCCGGCCTATAGTCTTTAGCTGCCACCGGGGCTGCATAAAAACCAGTTAAAGTCAAAGCAGAGAAAATTAAAAGAATAGAAACTATCAGAAAAGTTATTGTGTTCTTTTTCACAAAAATCCCCCTTTTTCTTTATTTTTCACGATTAAAAGGAAAATTCCTGCAATTTTGTGAAAAAATATTCAAAACCCTGTCCTTTAATCAGACAGGGTTTTAATAAATTAGATTAGATTTAAATAGAAAGACCAAAATTAATACTTTTACCAACAAATTCATAGCCAATAAAAAAATCAAAACAGTCTTCTTTTTTTCTAAGTCGAAGGTTTATTTCGTCCCATTCTTCGCTAGATAAATCAAAACTGCCATCAGCCTCAAGTGCCCAGGCTGAATCTGGATAATCACCTCTGATATCTAGAGAAATTGAAGGTTTAAGCAATCTTTCCTCTTCTTCCCGATCATCGACTAATGGGGTACTGCCCATCACTCTATCCTGCCGATAAAAAAGGGCAGATTTAAAAAGCAACTTTTTATTTAATTGATTTCGATAGCGAAGACCGGTATTTAAAACCGAAAAGTGATAATTCTGATCATAGCCGCTCTGATAATGATCAAGTCGATAATTATGAGTTAAGTGGTAGGAGAAACCAGCTGGAAGCTGCCAGCTATTGTTGTAGTTTAAATTTAATCTGGATTTATTTAACTCTACTCCTCCATTTTCGACCCGTCCTGTCCCCAGGGAAGTTTTAAAAGAATAAAAAGCAGGAAATGAAAGTTCAAGATAAGGATAGTAATTGTAGTCTTCTCCTGCCACATATTTAAGATTCCAGTTAACAGCTGTCTGATTATGGCTTAAACTGTAATTTTCTTTAATCAGTTCTTCGCTATTATATTCTCTTCTCAAAGATGCATTGACCCCTGTCCCAAAGCGATAGTCAGCTGTATAAACTGTTTCAATTATTTCTTTCTGTTCCGGATCGTATTTCTTAAAAAGACCAGTTTTCAAACCACTTTCAAATTGGTAATTTGCCTCAACAAAATATCGATTGACCGGCTCTGCAGGCAGTAAATCTCGCAAAAGTCCTGCTTCCAAACTTAAATTGCCAGGAGTATAAAGCAGTGAACTTCTAAATTCTTTTTCTTCTTCGTCTAAAACCTCATCCTCAAAATCATAATCATAAAGATAATAATAACGATTTTTGAAACTTAAATTCTCAGTAAATCGCTGGATATTAAGATACTCTCTGCGTTCATCTCTTTCCTCTCCGGACCCTTCCCGCCAGTAATAAATTCGGCCGCTGTTAGAATCTCCAATCTGGTAGGGATAGGACAACTCAACTGTAACTCCTTTTTCAGCATCATAGCCGAATCTGGGCAGGGGAAAGGTGTTTCTAAGTTCTTCTCCCTCTTTTCCGTCAGGATCATAGGTAACAGAATAATATGGAAAGTAAAAAACAGGTATATTGGCTATGTAAGGAACTATATGATGAATAGTAATCGTATTATCAGGATTAATTCTGACCTCTTTAGCCTTAAAATGATAGTGCGCTTCCGGACGACTGCAGGGAGTAAATTCTGCTGACTGCATGACACCTTCTACTGGTGAAGCCGAAAGTATATTTAGCTCCGAACCAGAAAAATATATCTGGCCAACACTTCCTTTCGCATCGTAAAGACTTCCCGTTTCCAGTTGATAATTATACTCCAGGCTGTCACCCCGCAGATCATCTTTATCAGATTCAATTAAAACATTTTTATAAGCTTTTAACTTTTTATTTTCGGTATCAAGTTCAAATTTATCTGCTCTAACAGTAAAATCAGCTGATTTGAAAACAGGTGAACCTTCAAAAACTACCAGACCTGTTTGCTCAATAAAAGTAATTTCTTCTCCTTGAACAACATAATCTGCTGCAGATACTGAAAACGAAAGTAAAAAAAGAAAGGCAAAAACAAGCAGCAAAAATCCTCCAATTTGATTTAACTGACAATGTCTATAATTATTTTTCTGCAAGATTCTAACTCCTTTTCAAATCAGTTTTCTGCTCATCTAAAATAATATGAAAAAACCCGCCTTTCTGGCAGGTTAGATCTATTTTAAAACTATACCCCTAATTTCTTTTTCTTCAATCAGCTGGATATATAACTCTGAACCAGCAGGAATTGTCTCATCTTCACCTTCAACAAAATAACCGACAACTACTCCCGGCAAACCAAGAAGGGCCGTTCCCAGCACACTGGCACCAATAGCCAGTTTCTGTGATTCGTTCTCTTCTCGGGCCTCATCTTCAATTGCAACATCCAGTGAACTACCATCAATAGCAGTCAGTTGAGGAAAACCAATTTTAATGTCTCCATCCTGACCCATTTTCCCGGCTTCTTTAATTTCTGTAACTTCCAGCTCTCCTGTAGTACCTGCAGGTATGATTAAAACATCCCCAATTTTAATATCTTCTATCACCTGATAGGGAACTTTCTTACCCCGGCTGGCAGTTTTAGAATCAATTTCTTCCAGTAATTCGATCCTGATTAGCTGATCCTCTCTGCTTTTTACAAGCTGAATTGGCATTTCCCGCCCGCTGATTGTTAGCTGATAAAGCTCCTTAATCCTTTCTTTAAGTGGGCCTTCAGTAACTTGACCACTTACCATCTTCTCTAAATTACTGATCCGTTCAAGCAGATTAGATCTCCCGATTTCTCCACTTATTGCCCACTCAACTGTATTAAAGAGAAAAACAAGAGAAGGAGACTTTTCTGTTGTTTCAAAAAGATCTGAAATTATTTTTTCTGTTCTTTCGACAATGGATCCCGGCTGTTTTTTTTGATATAAACTCTGTTCAACATCACTAACCCGTTCTAAAATCGGCTTATCCGACACAGAACCATATAAAAGCCTTTCCGCATCTGCCAGACCATCGAGCGGGATAATTCCCGCAGCCTGCAGCTGGGAATAAGGCAAAATAGGTGTCATAATAATTGAAAATACTAAAATCAGTACTGTAATTTTTTTTATATTTATTGACAAAATACTGCACCATCCTTAAAAGTTTATTTCGAAAGAAGCACTAATATTTCTTTCGCTATCATCCTTATTTTCGTCATTTTCGATTAATTCATAACCAAGATTCAAACCATAATTTTCATCAAAAGTTACTCCCAGACCTAAATCCCAGGCTGTCTGAGATTTTAAAGTTGACTCCAGGTCCTCTGGGTTCAGCAGTTTATAGGAAGCACTAAAAGTTGCCAAATTATTAAAATCAAGCTCAACACCAGTTATTCTCTGAGTCAGTTCGTCATTTAAATCAATCTGATAGCTGGCTCTAATTGTTCCCATTGGGTCATTATACTGCAATCCAAAAACTGTAGTATCAGCATTTAAGTCATAATCATCATTAAATGTATTTAAATCATTATTTTCTATAAAATCAGCAGAAACTGTAAGCCGATCACTGGTTTGATAGGCAAGTCCCAGACTGCGCCGACTTTCATTTTCTTCTCTAAAAACTCTCTCAGAACTGGCAGGTGTTAATAGGTTTTCCTCACTGTTAATAGTAAGATTCGGATTGGCTTCCGAATCAACCGTGGAAGAATTTACACTCTGCACCTCCCACCATTCTCGGTTAGCAAGACTGTAACCTGCTCTAATCAGAGCTCGCGAGTTAATGGCATATTCAAGCTGCAGCTGGGTTTCACTAATGACTTCATCATCAATAATCTGCTGACTATAATCCGTATTAAAATTAAGATCAGATAAAAGCTGTAAACCTGTATTCTGCTGGCTTCCATTACCAGTAAGATTAAAGCTGCTGTTGTCTATTTCAATATCTTCGATGTTGGTTGTACTTTCAAACTGAGAAGCAATACCCAGCAGTTCTTCCCTGGCAGAATCGGAAAACGACTTTTCCTGAGACAGGTCCAGACTTTTAAGATTTTCTGTTTCAGGATCAGTATTGGTCTGATCTGCTTCCTTAGCCGAAATATTGAAAGTAAAAATTAACAAAATAATGGCAGTAAATATCAATACCCTCTTCATCTTTCCCTGCCTCCTTTCTTTTATAATTACACACTTTAATTATAACAGATCTGGCCTGAATAATCCAGATAAGAAAACCTTTTATTTTCCAATTTATTATATTTGTCTATTTCGATATAGTATTATATAATCTAATTAATAAAAATATATTTGAGGTGATCATATGTCAGCAGATATAGGTTTGATTGCAGCTCTTTCGGCAGGACTGTTATCTTTCTTTTCTCCCTGTATTTTACCATTAATACCGACCTACCTATCTTATCTGGTCGGTGATTATGCAAAAGCAAAAGAAAAAAATAAGAATATTTCAATTGTAATCTCTTCTCTCAGCTTTATTGCTGGTTTTACTATTATATTTATTTTGCTGGGCCTATCAGCCACATTTTTAGGCAAATTTTTAATTAGAAATCAGAATATCCTGACAAACATTGGCGGCATTATTATTATTATTTTTGGTCTTCATTTAACAGGAATTCTTGAAATAAGCTATTTCTATCGAGAAAAGAAATTTGAGTTACCGGATTATCTGCAGGGTAATTTACGTTCCTTTGTAATGGGATTAATTCTGGCCCTCGGTTGGACTCCCTGTATAGGACCTATTTTAAGTTCAATTCTGATCGCTGCCAGCACAAGGTCCAACATCATGGGAGGAGGATTGCTCCTTTTATTTTATTCCATTGGCCTATCAGTTCCTTTTTTCTTATCAGCAATTTTCATGGACTATCTCCTGCCAAAGTTAAAAGCTTTTAATAAGTATCTACCATTAGTAAACAAAATAACAGGAATATTACTAATTATTTTTGGATTTTTAATGATCAGTGGTTATCTGGAAGTTTTAAATAGAATGCTGCTTTAAATTTCAAAAGATACCTTATAACAAAAACTTTTAAGAACATTATCTTGATCAGTAGCTTAAAATTGAGTTTCATATTTAAAAATAAAGGAGACTAATAATTTGCAAAGAATTATATATCATGGTACAAAATAAATAACCTCGGGAGAGATAATCTATGGAAAAAAGAAAACATATATTAGTACTTATATTGACTTTAATTTTATTTTTAAGTGGAACTGTATTTGCAGCACCCGAAATAGATATTTTTGATAATTGGATTACAAGTAAAAGTAAAGATTCTGAATCAGGGAATACTACTGTAGAAATATACCAATCAGATTATGCTATACCTTTAAGGGTGATTTGGAAAAATGGCGAGATAATGATAGTTATGAAGCCTTATAAAATAGAAGAACTAGGTAATGAATACGAAATATATTATCAATTCGATGATGGTGTAACTAATAGAGTTGTTTGTGAGGTTTCTCAGGAAAGAAAAAGTCTTTACCTTCCTGACCAGCTGGAAAAAGAATTGATTGAAAAAATGATGACTCATGAAAGCTTAAATATAGGAAGCTTTAAACTTCCAGATCCTACAGCAGGAAATGAATTAAACTATGATTTAAATAAATTTGATGAAGCAGTAAAAAAATACAGAGATTTATTTTTGACTAATTAAATTATTGTTTTAAAAAGCCCTTAAGTCAAAATTTGAATATCTGCCTTAAGGGCTTCTTATTAATTATTAATTTATCGCTTAGAAACTATATGTTAAACCAGCTTTATATGAAAATCCGTTACTGTAAACATCTCCTTCATCCTCATCATCCATTTCAAGATATAGATAATCTATACCAGCATTAAAATCCCAGCTATCAGCAAATTGACGTTTATAACCAATACCCCATCTATAACTAACCGCATCTAAATCTACTTTTTCATCTACTAAACCTGAAGCAGCAAAAGCTTGACCTTCAAAATTCTTATCTTTAGTACCTTTATAAAAAGCTACTCCTCCACCAGTTGTCCATCTTTCACTTAATTCATAATCAGCTAAAAGAGCAAGACCATTAAGTGCAACATCAATTTCAGCTGATCCTTTTCCAACAGCAGAATCAAAATTTGTTTCTACTGCACCAAAGATATGTTCATACTGAATATTTGCTGTCCATTTATCACTTACTTTCTTTTTCGCTCCTAAATAAAGCATAGGAACTTTATCAATATTGTCCATTTTTTCAATATTACTTGTTGATATTGAACCCTGAAAATTGCTTGCAACTAAATTATTTAAATCATCTATTGTAGAATTCCATTTATCTAATGTAACATTTGTAATAGAAATCCCACCAACAGCTTCCCAATCAGATGCAGCTGCACTTCCTGCTAACAACCCTACTATCATTAAGGCCATCATTAATATTATAATTTTATTCTTCATTCTTTAAATTCCTCCTATAGTTTGTTATTTTTTTCCTATAAACATAGAAAACCCGAGGGATAAATCCCCCGGGTTGTTTTTATTTCTTTATATTAGACTATGATTAGAAGCTTACAGATAAGGAAGTAGTTACAGCATTACCTGTACCTTCGCCCTCAACGTCATCTTCTCCGTCAATCCACTTAGCTTCTGTATTCCAAGTCATATTATCTGAAAGTTCTTTTGTCATATAACCTTTCAGGTAGTTATAACTAATTACAGTGGCACCATTATCATCTTCATCTTTATTAACTAATTCTGCACCAAGAGTAGTTGTATCGTTCCAAGCATACTCAGTACCCAAAGTGATGATAGTAGTATCATATCCATCTTTGTAAGTATCATTCATAGTATAAGCAACAGATGCACTATTAGTAAACTTACCATAACTATTATCTAATGCTACTTCTACAGTATTTTTATCTTCGTTATTGTCATTAGATTCATCTTGAACTAATGTATAGTCACCAGTAACCGTATTATTTTCATTTAATACATATGATGCACCTACATTAAACTTGTTATAGTCATTAGCTTCTTCAAGATCTCCTAATACACTTGCTGACTCAAAATTCTCGCCAACAGTTTCAAACATACCATCAACAGTTAATGCGTCACTAACTTTTGCTTCAGCATTAACATTGAATAGTGTATCACTTTCTGTATCAGTATCATTAAACACAACTTCTCCACCAACAGTTACCATATCAGTAACAGCTACATCAGAAACTTCTACTGCTACATCAGTAACATCTTTAGTTTCTAAATCAAAACTAGCCTGATATACTTTTCCAGTAACAGTACCGAAGTCCATTTCTCTACTTACATGAACACCATAATAATCTGTATCAACATCATAATCTTCTCCTAAAACAAAAGCAGTGATGTCATTACCCATGTAAGAAGCTGTCATTTCCATACCTTCCATATCTTCATCATCAATGAAGTATGAAGAAGCTGTATATCCATCTAAGTCACCAAACTTAAATTCATAATCATTATATGCTACTTCTAATAAAGCACTATCAACAGCTAAATCTAATCCATCTTCTTCAACACTATAAACACTGCTATCAAAAACAGTATCTTCTTTAGCAAATACATTAGTAGTAGTATCTACAGCAAGATTAAAGCTAGCTCCATTTAATTCACCAGCAGCGTTAATTCCAATTTCCTGCCAGAATTTCTTTTCTGCTGGGAAATCTTCTGCATCTTCTTCATCAGAAGTAGTTGGTGCAGTAATATCTAGCGCGTCTCCATCAGCCCACAGTTCTATAACAGCATCTGCGTTATCACCATAGTTAGCAACTTCTGCAAATGTATCTATAGTAGCTGTAAACTCAATGTTATCCTGTGGAACGTCCATAGCGTCTACTTTAGCTTCTAATTCAGCCATATCTTTACCTAAAGCGTCAACGTCTGCGCCTAATACTTTAAGTTCAGCTTTTAATTCAAATGTTAAAGCATCAACGATATCTGCTACTTCTTCAGCCTGAGCATCAGTTAAGCTGTCCTGAGTGTTCTTTTCCATTAAGGACGAAGATAACATATTTTTCCAGCAAAATAGAAAGTGCCTGTAATCCCTGTCATAACAATAAAGATAGTTGTTCTCTTTTTTCTACCATTTGTTGTTCTATAGAAAAACTATGGATAATTCGCCAATAGAAAAGTTGTTCCATAGATAGACAATGAAAAGAAAATAAATAGAAATAAAAACTAAAGGAGTCATCTGCAACCCCAGCAATAACAAGTGTTGCTGATGATTTTTGTCGAAAAAAGAGTGATTGTTGCTCTGATGCTGTAAAAAAAAGAAAACAGTCTCCCCGTAGAAAGACTGCTCTCTTTTTTGCCCTAAGAAGATAGTAAGGTCTCCATTTCTGTTTTGAATCCATACTGCTTGAGAAATTGAACCAATGCTGCCTCAACAATTTCTCGCTGACTAAGGTTTTTGACATCACTGAACTCTTCCAGAAAATGAGCCAGACTTTTCGACATATAAATACTTTTCGTAGTCGACTGGCCCGGCACTGCGTACTTTGGTACAGTTCCATCTGAATTTCCATCAACCAGAGCAAAGAGTTCTTCCTCCTTCTGCTGCAGTTTCTGCAGTAAAGGAATAAACTTCTGTAAAGATGAAGATTGTAACATCTCTTTCTTTTCTGTCAGTACTTCTGCACTTTCTGGACCAGAGTCATCTTCCTTCTCTTCTTCTACACCCTTGTTTTTTGCAGGACGATAATTCTGCTGTGTTGTAGACCAGCTGTAACCCTGACGCTGCATATAGTTTGCCATCTCCCTGTGGTCCTCAAAGCCCGCACTTTCTGCAATCTTTTTTGGATCAGCATTCTCTTTTATAAACATGGTAATAATAAGAGTCACTTTGGAATTTGCATTTTCCGGTACTACAACCTCTTCTTCCGGTAGGTCTGGAACATAATTTTCTTTTTCTGAATCATAGCGAAAACCTCGTCTGCGTAAATAGATATCTAAACTTTTGTAATTTGAATAATCATACTCAGCTGCTAAGTCTTCTCTGGATCGACCTTTTCCCAACTCCTGTAAAATATATTCCACTTTCTCATTGTATTTTGGACCCTCTACATTTGCTAAAGCCATAATAACATCTCCTTTCTACATAGCTTCTAGTGCATCTCTCATCTGACTCGGGTCTGCATGCAGGTACACGGATGTGGTCTGCAGATTCTCGTGGCCTAATATCCGCTGAATAGTAGGTAAGGCAACATCTTGCTGAGTTGTCAGAAATACTGCACAAGAATGCCTCAAGCAGTGAGCAGAAATTGATTTGTTGATACCTGCTTTTGCTACAGCCTTTTTTAGTCTTCTGTTGAAATATGCTGAACTAAGACTCCCAGATTTTGCGGTGGCAAATACAAAGTCAGAATCAATATTTTTTGGTCTAATATTTGCAAAGTAATATTTAAGCTCTCTTTTCAATGTGGAATTCAAAGGTATAGTTCTATCCTTACTATTTTTTCCATCAATAATCTTAATTAAATCATTTTCGAAAGAAATCTCATCGATCTTAAGATCCAAAGCCTCACTGATGCGAGCTGCGGTGTTGAAAATAAACAAAGCTACAATACGAATAAGAGGTTTTTCTATTTCTGCTAAAACTCTTTCCATCTCCTCTGCTGTCAGGTATTCTCTTTCCTTAATTTTTGCTTTCGGTGGTTCGTAATCTAAAGTAATATTTTTACCAAAATCTTTTCTGGCAATAAATTTATAAAAACTACGCATAGTATAACCATTAAGAGTGCGAGTCGAGGAGCTGTCACCCTCAAGTTTCCGCTGGTAGATGTAATCCTCAATATCTTCTGTCACAACATCAGTGAGGTACACCTGCCCGTTGTACTTCTTTTCCAGGTGCTGGTTGAAAACCTCCAATATCTTGGAATAATTGTATATGGTCTTTTCAGCATAATCTTTTTTGGTAAGGTAATCTTTGAACTTCTCAATTGCTTCTGTAAATAACATGAATATCCCTTCCTTTCATAATTTTTATAATAATATATAATCATAAACTCAGTAAGCTCAGGTTTTTTTAATACTCAAATTTTTGAAATAAATAGAACAAAAGAATGGATTGAATTTGAAGTTGGAGCAACACCAAGTCTAAAACAAACAGCGAATAATAATAAATAACTAATGATGAAAAGTAGGACCACCCAAAATAATGACTAATGCAAATAATAAAATATAATTGAGCAGTGTAATGATTCAACGGGGAACGGTGAACTAACGGTTAGCATAACGGGGAAATAAAATTCATGTAATGTCAACAAAGATAATAATAATTCCCGTTCTCCCGCTAGAAAAAATAGTAGAATAAAAGGTCATTTTTGTTGGAACTAATGTACAACAGCAATAAATAACAACCTAAGCTCTGAGAGTAAAAAGTAACGGGCAAACGGGAAAAGTGGCTGTAAAGCACTAAATGACATCAAATTCTGCCACCCACAAACATCCCCGTTTCCAACCCGGGTCCCGCAAAAAGTAAGTTCAATCAATAAACTGGTTGAGCATAGCTTGATGTAATTTGTTCTGCACACCATAAAATAAAGTTCTGCTTTTCGACCATCTCTTCACCATTGCTGTAAATGGAAGCTAAAGAGCCAGTTTCTACAGCTTCTCCCACCTCTTCTTTCAGTTCAAAAGGTGCATAATGATAAAGAGCATCAATGCTAAGTCGTTCTGGATAATCAAGCATTTCCTCTTTCAAATTCTTCATAAACTCAAGCTTCTTAAAATGATCTGTATTTTGATAGCCTTCACAATCTCTAGGATCATAATTTTGCATAATAATCTCCTCCATTTTGTTCCCACCAATCACTTATAATAATGATTGGTGGGTTAGTATAATACCTTTAGTCTAAGTCTAATTAATTAACATCAATATCTTCCATATTAAATTTAGCATTGATTGCTTCCTGATCTACTTCCTTTTTTTCTTTCACTTCTTCTTCATCCTCATCATCTTCATCATCCTTTATTTTAATAACATGAACAGGAGTCCTGCTGCCTCCAATTTTCCTGCGTCTGGTCAATCTATCCTTTTCAGCATTTAAAACATCCTGCTCTTTCCATTTTCTAAGAATAGACTGTGGCTCTTCAAAGCCACCATCATTCATCAATTTTTCAAATATTGAAGGGAAAATAACCAGCTCATTTTTCCCATTTTTCATGATTTTTTTGCCCCAGAACTCTGAATAATTAGCACCTTCCATCTTTCCAATATGTCCACCATAATCACTATTAAAATTCTTTCTTGAAGCAATAGCAACCTGTTCCATCAAATAATCATAAGCTCTACCAGACAGATCTCGATCAGGTAAACGTGTCTTTTCTGCTTCAAAGAGTAGATCTAAAATAGCATCAACATCCAGCTCAATCTCAAAACATTCATTAACTAAAATAGCAGTGGTTGTAATAATAGCTAGCTTGTTGGCCATTCTGTGTTGAAATCTATCATCCTCATCAGCATAATCAAATATCTTCTGCTGTTCATCGCTCCAGAGATTAATAATCTCTTCTTTGCCAGTTACAATAAGATCCTCGGCAAATAATGGGCCAACCAAACCATAGTTTGCTGTAACACCATGCTTAATTCTATCTGCATGAGCTCCAGAATTAGTCCATGTAATATCACCAATTTCAATCACCCTCATCAAAAGTCCAATATTATTATTTGATTTCGTAGTAAGTGCGTGTTCCCCAGTACTGATAATCGTCGTATACCAGGTAGCAGTTTCTTTCATTTGAGCGTCACGGTTCAGCCTGGATTTGTCCCTGCCTGATGCTAATTTGTAAATGGTGTTAGTAAAATCATAAAGGTTAGCCATAGATGCCTCGTCAAAAGCAACTGTAACCCCTGTATTATTTCTAAGTTCTGCAATAAGAGCATTCTGAGTTGAGTTCCAATCCCGTAAAAGACCAGAGCCTGTTCTCGATGGATTACCCCAGACCGAGGTAGCTAGTTGGGCAGCAGTTGTCTTACCCGTAGTTGATTCTCCAAAAATATGGATTGACATGGAATCAGCCTCGATACTTCGACCTATCAGACCAATTACTGCTGAAGTAAAGCCAATTGTAAAAGCTAATTCCAATTTTCTATTTCCTATAACTTCATTTTTAATAAGCTGAAGATAATCTTTCAAATCACCCTTGGGCTCAATATCATAATCACCATCATATTTAGACTTAATTCCTATACCATCAAAATGCTTAAAGTATAATTTATCTTCATCATTTTCACCCCAGCCTAAGCTGTGGTGAATAATATTCTTTTTTGTTTTAATTTCTTGGTTAACCAGATGCTTAATTACATCTTTTGAATTGTGCTCATATACATCTGCACCCTGAGCAACCATTACTTCTGATAACTTACGTTTATTTCCGAATAATTCTCGTGGAATGGTAACATTTTTACGGTTATTATTTCTGGTAGCTATTTCTAATTCTAAAAATTCATTACCAGTCTCTAAAACTTCTTTAATACTTCTCACTTTAATATCCCGGGCAATAATCTGATAATCACCTTTAATCCCTCGAACTATATAACCATTTTTTGAAAAGATACCCGGGTTAAGCTTTTTGATCTCCATCAGCTTTGCTTTGTCTTTATCAACATTCTTTATCTTCGGTTTTTTCTTCTCCATAAATAAAAGGCCCTCCTTAAATAATGATGTTTAATTACTCCCTGAGCAAATAACCACTCAGGGAGAATTGAGTTAATCAATTTCTTTAGTATTGTTTATAGTTTCTATAGCTACGATATTGGACCAAACTTTACCTTGATCATCTGTATTATTTTTAATCTCAACTAAGAACTCAGAGTTAATATAATCTTCAAAACGAAAGTTTCCACCTATATCATTATCCGTCATACCGGAAATAAATCTATACATTTTTGAGTTACGAGATTTTGATACCAGACACTTCTCTACTATATGTTTATCTTGAACTACAAATCTAAGGACAAGTCGATCTCTTACACCATATTTTGTGTCTACATTCTCTTCCAGTTCAAAGTTCGTGAATTCTGCCCTGTAATTTCCCTCTTCTAGAATATCATCTTCGAAATAACCTTCGCTAAATACAAAATCCATAATAGTAATTCCTCCACTAGCATTGCATAAAAATATTTAATAAATGTCAAGTTCTATTTTCAGCGAAAATACTTGCTTAAAATAGAAAAACTCCTTATAATTGGAATTA